>CAZVCZ010000017.1:8322-21420 GCA_964626275.1 uncultured Bifidobacteriaceae bacterium
GGCTGATCGTGTTCGCGTTCCTGCTCATCCGGCTGCGACGCCGGCGCAGACCTCAGGAGTGACCGAGATCGAGCGCGTCGTAGGCGAGCTCGTCGGTAACCGGCGCAGCGATGGCGGGGCCGGTGGTCGGCCGCTCGGTGATCTCGGAGTGAGCTCCGCAGCCGTAGTCGAGGGCGACCACGTGCCCGTCCGCGGGTGACATCTCCTGGGCACAGACTCCGAAGGCCTGTCCCAGTGGGCCACCGATGGTGAGCAGGAAGCCGCAACTCGCACACGACATATCGACTGAGCGGGCCATCGCCGAACGGGGACCGAACTCTCCGTCGTGCCAACGATGGGCCGCCCCTTCCAGCCCATCGACGGAGAGCACGCGGGGCCGGCCGAGGCCGATCTCCCACTGCGAGGGATGCACCGGCGCTCGCGACGCCAATCCCTCGAGGTCATCGGCTCCGCTGAATCCAGGAATCAGCCGGGGGTCATCGGGGGCCGTCGGCCACACGATCCCGACGACGAGGTCGCCCGGCTGCACGCGCTCGCTCCAGGGAACCCAGGGCGGGGCTGCGATCGCGCCGTCACCCGGGAGTAAAACGACCTCATCGACCGTGACGTTCTTCGCGCGCGAGGCACGGGCGACGGTCACCGCCCAGTGCCACCCCACATAACCGGGGTCGTGGCAGGCGAACGCGTGGGTGACGACTCGTTCGGCATCGGCGGTGACGCCGAGATGTTCACCGACGTCGCCCGAGGGAGCCTCCTCGACCGCCGCTGCTCGCGCGATCTCGACCGCTTTCGCGGCGACCGAATCGAGTTTGACCGCTGCTGTGCTGCGTGGGCTCATCGCCTTCGTCCTCACTCGATCCCCGGTCGAGGCACCAGGCGGAAGATCCAGATGCCGACCGTGGTGTCGCCCTGACCGGCGACCACCTGAAGCGGCAGTCCCGCCTCGGGGACCTCCTGCAGGTCAGGGAAGGTGAAGCGGTAGTAGGTCGACGTCGTGGGCGTCTCGAGGAGTCGCTGGCTGCCCACGACCGGGGTCCAACCCTCACGAGCCACCGTCGGATCCACGCTGATGCCGATGGTCTCCCCCGGCACCACCGGGATCGTGCCAACTCCGCCACCGCGCAGCGCGTCCTCGATCACATCCTGGGCGCACGCGGTCGAATCGAGCGAGGCTCCATCGAAGGACCAGCACAGCGCCTGGCTGTGCTCGGTCGACGTTCCGGAGAACACCGACACCCCCGGGCTGGGCTTCTCACACGCACTCAGGGCCAGGACCGAGGCCCCCGCTGCGGCGAGGAGGGCAGCACGACGTGCCCGAGTTCCCGTTGTCATAGCCGACAGCCTACGCAATGGCATTTCACCCGATCCGTTCGAGATCAGACGTCGAAGTCATCAGCCACGGCCCGCATGAGGGCCGCAATCTTGCGCGCGTGGTCATCGCCGGGGTAGCGGCCACGACGAAGCTGATTCGAGGTGGCGTCGAGCAACTTGATGAGGTCTTCGACGATCGGGGCCATATCCTCCGCCGGCTTCCGGCCGGACTTCACCACCGAGGGGGCGGGTTCGAGCAGCGTGAGCGTGAGTGCCTGCTTGCCGCGCTTTCCGTCGACGATGCCGAAATCCACGCGCGCACCCTGCTTGAGGGAGGTGACACCCTCGGGCAGCGCGGAGGCGTGGACGAACACGTCCTCTCCATCGTCGGTGACGAGGAAGCCGAAGCCCTTCTCCACGTCATACCAACGGACCTTGCCTGCCGGCATGGTCCACCTCCCGTCGTGCGTCTCTCGCGTGTGCGGCACATATGGTGCCAGTTCGAGTGTCCAGGCTAGCCGTAGGCTGGTCCCGTGAGCACATCGCCGTCCCCCGCCGGGGATCGCCTCCTGCGAGCCGGTGCCATCGTCACCGTGATCGGGCTGATCTGCACCCTGGTGGCCATGCTGCCTTTGCTCATCCCCAGTCTTGAACTGCCCTCGGCCATGTGGTTCCTCGCCATGATTACCGGGATCGGTCTGGCGATGGTCATCGCCGGTTTCGCCGTCTCGGCGCGATCCCGACGTCGCTAGTCGATCAACTCCAGGATCGCCTCGAATTTCGGCGCACCCAACCCGCTGGCCATGTCGTAGCCCTCGATGGCCGGGCAGCAGGCGGGCTCGGGATCCACCATGTTGTTGCCCTCGACGATGTCGAAGAAGGCTGCGTCGAGATCCTGCTCCGCGAGGCTGTAGAGCAGGGGATTGAGGAAGCCGAGCCGACCGGTCTCGGAGATGATCAGCGCCATGTTGGCCGCGGTGAACGGCGAGGCTGCACTCGTCCCGCCCACCGGCACCACGGCCCAGGAGGCGCCAGGAGGCAGCGACTGTCCGGCGAAAGCCTGGTACTGAGCCGGGGTCACCGCGACCGGCCATCCGGGGCTGACCGCGGCGTGCGCCACGACATCGGGCACGAGCCGGCGGTCCTGTGAACTCAGTCGGGCCTGGTACCACGGCGAGCGGTACGGCGTGGGTGAGCCGGCGCCGGCCCCGAGCAGGCCCGGATTCCATGTCGTGGAGTTCCACACCACCTCGTTCACCCGCTCATTGTCGGCGCCGAGGATGATGCGTGAGCCGCCCACGGCAGTCACCCACGGCGAGGTTGCCGGGAAGCCCGCTTGGAGCGATGCATCGGCGATGCCGTCGTGGAGACAGGAACTAGATCCCGAGTCACCAGCGGCGATGAGGATGGAGGTGCCAACCATGGCGGCCATCGCGAACAGGTCGTCGAGATAGCGGCGCGGCTGCCAGTCCCCAGAGTCCTTCATCCCGGAGACGCATTCCCCGTAGGACAGCGTGATGGTGTCGGGATCAAGTTCGGTGAGTGCTGTGGTGTAGCCCTGGATCAAGTTTTGGGTGAAGGACAGACTGTTCACGGTCTCGATGAAAGCAACCGCCGCGGCGTCCGGAAGGACCGCTGTGGTGACCTGGACATCGAGGTTGCTTTCGATCCCCGCCGGCTCGGGAGGAACGACAGGCTCATCACCGATACCGGGTGCTCCGATCACATCGAGTCTGGCCACCTCATAGTCAAAACACTGACCGGCGATCTCAGCGAGCCCCGGATTGAACATCTGCCCGATCCCGATGATCGCCGCCCTCGTTCCCTCACCCGCGATACCGCGCTCATGCAAGGCAGTGGTGCCGTAAGGCACGTGCAACTGATTGGGCGAATAGGTGTAGGCCCGACTCTCTTCGAGGATGCAGTCGAGTCCGGGACCGAACGGCGTGCCCTCGTTCTCCGGCTTCTCCATGGTCGGAGTTACCGAGGTGGGCAGTTGGGCGGGATCGACGACGGTGTCGATGGGGAAGACCTTCTGAACAACGCCGCGGAGTGCGTCCGGGATCTTTGGCTCATAGTTCGTCGTGTCATCCGCATCGGGGATGTAGATCGACACCGCATACGGATCGGCAGGAGTGACGATGGATTCCTCGCCATAGACCTCCTCCCACGTCTCCAAGGGTGCCCGCAGCGAGCCCGTGAGCCCGGTGGCGTCGAACTCCACCGTCATCCCGAATTCGCGTGCGACGGCTCGCAGCTCGGCCTTCGCTTGCTCGGTCGCACCGAACTTCGCTGCGGCCCCCTCGAGAGTGAGGAACTGCCGGTACTTTCCGGCACCCGGCGACGAGATCTTGCGGGCCGTTCGCCGCAGTTTCGCCCAGTCATAGGGCAGGACGACCGTGAACGAGGCATGGGTGGATGGCCAGGTGACCTGCGAGGTCTGAGACGTTGGCAGCGATGGTGGCTCCTCCGCATTCGAGATCGTCGCATTGGCGACCAGCGAACTCGCAGCAAGGGCGATAGCGGTTGCGGCTATGGCGGTAGAGGTGGTGACGCGATAACGGGCCATGATTCACCCAAGCAGAACCCTCAACCAGGTGTCCAGACCGGGCAGTTACGACAAGCCCTTCGGCAGTGGCAGGTGCGGCGTCCACTCTGTCAGCCCAGACAGGACCTCATGCGCGCCGGCATCGATCAATTCCTGGCTCGACGACGGTCCGGTCGTGACCCCGATCGCCATGGCACCGGCAAGACGCGCGGCTCGCATGTCACCGGGGTGGTCACCGACATAGGTGCGGGCTCCGTGCGCGAGCAAGACCTGGGCCTTCTGCTCGGCGAACGCCTCCCCGACGACGATGTCGAAGGGCAAGCCGGCAACCTCGAGGACCCGCTCGGCCATCGGCCCGTGCTTCGCCGTCACCACCAGGACCCGGGCCCCCGATGCGCGAACGGCCGCGAGTGTGTCCGCCGCCCCGGGCAACGCGACACTGAGTGGAACTCCGTGCTGGCCGTAGTGCTCGCGATACGCCGCGAGAAGCACGTCATAGGGCTCATCGGGGAGCCACATCGGAAAGACCCGATCGAGCGGGAGGCCGATCGTCGCCGCGATGTCGTCGGCAGAGGCGTCGATTCCATACCTGGCGCACACATGCTGGACGGAGGTGATGATCCCCGCCGCGGAGTCGACCAGGGTCATGTCGAGGTCGAAGCCGATCACCGGGTCACTCACTCTCACCACCCTAGGGGTAACGTCGGAAGGATGCGCAGCCTCGCCGACGACCTGCGACTCCGCGATGACGACGCTCTCGCGGAGTTGCTGCGAGCGCGCCCGGATCTGTGCCAACCGGTCCCCGCAGACCTCGGCTCTCTCGCGACCCGCGCCGGATCTGCCTCCTCAGTCGCCCGCGCCCTGGACTCCCTGGATGCCTTCACGCTTCAGGTCGCCGAAACCCTTGCGGCGCTCCCGGAACCCGCCACTGTCGAAGACATCCTCGCCTGTTTCGATCCGGAACTCCGCGAGCCCATTGAGTCCTCGCTCGGGCGCCTCGTCCGACTCGCCCTGGCCTGGGGCGATGATCCCTACCGGCTGGTGCGGACGGCGCGCGACGCCCTCGGCCCGACGCCGGGTGGGCTCGGTCCGAGTTGTGTCGACATCCGCCCCAAACTCGCCGCCCTGACTCCAGAATCCCTCGAGCGGACCCTTGCCGAGGCGCCGCCGAAGGTCATCGAACTCCTCGACTCTCTGATGTGGGGACCACCGACCGGGAAGGTGGAACGCGCCGATCGGGTCGTGACGGTGGAGACGGCGTCGACTCCCATCGAGTGGCTGCTCGCGCGCGATCTGCTCGTCCCTCGCGGCTCGAACACCGTGGCGCTGCCCCGCGAGGTCGGTTTGGCGCTTCGCACCCTGCGTACCGGGGCGCCCTGCGTTATCCGCGAACCTGCGTGGCCACCTCGTGAGCCACACATGACACCGGCCCCCGAACGAGTTGATGCGATCTGCGGACAACATGCCCTAGCCGCGATCGATGCGATCACGGATCTGTGCGAGCAGTGGTCGCAGCTTGCCCCCGCGGTCCTGCGTAGCGGCGGGCTCGGGGTGCGCGACCTGACCGCTGCGACTCGCGCCCTCGACGTCGATGAGTCTGTCGCTGTCTTCTGGATCGAACTCGCCTACGCCGCCGGGCTCATCGCCCGCGATGCTGCCTTCGAGGAAGCATGGCGACCGACCCCCGCCTATGACGACTGGGTTGCCGACACTCCCGCGCAACGTTGGGTTCAACTGGCCAACACCTGGTGGCGCATGAGTCGCGCGCCAGAACTCATTCGCGGATCTGCGCAGGCCGACCCCGCGCCGCACGCCCTCAGCGATGCGGCCGATCTGGCGCTTCTCCCGGGACTGCGCGCCGAAGTCCTAGCCCTGTTCGCCGACTACCCCGCCGCACTCGATCCCGATGACATCTGCGACGTTCTGGGCGATCGCCGGCCGCGGCTGAGCGGTCCGGGACGATGCGGCCATGTCACTGCGATCTGCCAGCAGGCGGAACTACTCGGACTCACTGGTGCCGGCGCCCTGGGTGCCGCAGGTCGGGCACTCGTGCATGGCGCGGACGCCCAAGCTCTCGAGGCGATCATCGCGGCGATGCTGCCCGAGCCGGTCGATCATGTGCTGATCCAGGGCGATCTCACGGCAGTCGCGCCGGGGCCATTGCGCGCTGATGTCGCCCGCACCCTGCGTGAACTTGCCGATGTCGAAAGCACCGGCGGTGGCGCGGTGTATCGCTTCAGCGAGGCATCCCTGCGCCGAGGATTCGATGCAGGACGCGACGCCGAGGACATCCTCGACACGCTGCGATCCCTATCCCGGACACCCGTGCCACAGGGCCTGGAATACCTCGTCAAGGATCTCGGGCGCAAGCACGGGCAGTTGCGCGTCGGACTCGCGGGAAGTTATGTCCGCAGCGAGGATCCAGCTCTGCTCGCCGCGACCCTCGCCGACGCTCGGGGCATCGACCTCGTCGAGATTGCTCCCGGGGTACTGGTCAGCACCGAGCCCCCGGACCGACTCATCGCTGCGCTGCAGTCGATCGGGGCGGCGCCCATCGCGGAGTCACCGGATGGACGCGTCCTCACTGCCCCGTCTCGACCACTACGTACTCCCCCGCGCACTCCGCCGCCTCCCAGCCGAGAGGGACTCATGCCACGCGAGGGTCTCATCACCGCGGCGATCGCCACCTGGCGTACGTCCGCCTCCCGGGCGAGCGAGTCCGGCGCGAGCGTGCCGCAGGCCTCCGCCCCCGAGACATTGGCGGCACTTCGGTCAGCAATCGCCGACCAGAGCGAGGTGCAGATCGGATACGCCGACTCCGAGGGCGAACGTCATGCGCTCCTGGTCACCCCGGTGCGCCTTGCGGCCGGCACCCTCACGGCCGTCGACCATTCGGTCGGTCAGGTGCGATCGTTCAGTGTCGCCCGCATCACCGGCGCGATCATCGCTCGATGAGCGCGCTCCAACTACTCAACTCATGCACGATCTCCGGGATCGGCTCTACTCCGATCCCCGGCCCGGTGGGCACGTGCAGTCGGCCGTCATCGAGCACGAACGGAGGCGTGACATCGACCGCGTAGTAGCGGCTTGATGCACTCGTGTCCCCGGGGAGGGTGAAGCCGGGCAAGGCGGCAAGGGCGACGTTTGCGGCCCGCCCGATACCTGTCTCCAGCATGCCGCCACACCACACCGGGATTCCTCGATCCCGACACAGATCGTGAATCCGAACCGCCGTGAGATAACTCCCCACCCGGCCTGGCTTGATGTTGATGATGGACGTCGCCTCGACATGCAGGGCTGTCTCCGCCACAGCTACTGAGGTGATCGATTCGTCCAGGCAGACAGGGGTGGTGAGCTTCCGGGCAAGAGCAGCATGACCCATCAGGTCGTCTTCATGCAGCGGTTGCTCGACGAGTAGGAGGTCGAAGGGATCCATCGCCGCGAGGACAGGCGCATCCGCGAGTGTGAACGCCTGGTTCGCATCGGTTTGCAGCAGCATGTCCGGCCAGGATTCACGCACCGCTCTTATCGGCTCCACATCCCAGCCCGGCTCGATCTTGCACTTGATGCGCCGGTAGCCGGCCTCGACATATTCCGCGACCTCATCGAGCAACTCCGAGATCGATTCGCTCGGTGGAATGCCGACACTCACACCGCAGTCCACCGCGTCGCGAAGGTCGCCGAGATAGGCCGCGCCGAGATAGTCCACCAACCGGACTCCCTGCGTGCGCAGCCACGCATCGAGGATCGCCGTCTCCAGTGCCGTCTTCGCCATCGGATGGCCCATGACACGGGAGAGCCGGCGATGCGCTTCGACCGGGTCGAGGACTCCGTCGGGAAGGACCAGCGGTATGAGGTGCTCAGTGAGCACATCGACGCACCCATCGACGTATTCATAGGAGTAGCCCGGCCACGACATGGCCACGCACTCCCCCCAGCCGGAGATCCCCTCGCTGGTGATCGCCTCGACGAGGAGGATGTCGCGAACCTCCTGGGTGCCGAAGGAAGTGCGGAAGGGTCGCACAAGCGGCATATCGACTCGGCGGAGGCGAATGCGTTCCAGGCGCGGACTCATGCCCCGGTCCCTTCTCCGGCTGAACTGGTGCTCGCCGGGCGCAACACGTAGGACCCGCGATCGGTGATCCCGTCGATCTCCAAATCCTCGGCGAAGGCCTGCAGCAGTTGCTCTCGGACCCCGATGCGCCACTGGAATGCCTGGTCGCGATCCTGCGACCTCAGGGCCACGATGTCCTCCGGTGTCGCCACCAGTCGGACTCCCTGAGCGGTCAGCTCATCCTCGGGCTCAGGGTTGATGCCCGCGGCACCGGCTCGAGCGGCGCGTAGCGAATCCACCGGCCACCAGGCGACCATGCGATCGGAATGATCACCCGCATTGATCGCATCATTCATCTCGCCGTAGAAGTTGACGTGATACCCCCGCACATCAATGCCCAGTTTGCAGAGGTTGACGTAGGCATTGCGCCGCACGAGCGGATCGAAGGTCCAACTCACGACCGGAACATCGTGCTGCCAGGCCCAGGCTCGCTGATGATGCTTCATGGCCGTGCCGATGTGACGACTGCGCGCCTGTGGAAGCACCGCCGACATGTGACTGTGCAGGATCGTCGTGCCGTCCTCCGCACGACCGAGGAACGCCAGCGTCGCACCGAGCAGTTCATCCGTGGTGTCGTCATAGGCCGCAACGCAATAGCCGCCCGCATGCACGAGCGCGCGCATGAGATTGGGACGCACCTGCGTCGAGCCATCCTCGGCCGGCCATACGGCGTCGAAGACGGCTCGCGCATCCGCTTGGCTGATCGGGTCGTGCAATTCGCGGATTACCACGCTGGAACGGGCTCGGGATCGCTCGGCTGCCGCCCACGCCTCGGCGAGGCCGGGAGTCAGGTCCGGGGAGGTCACGCAGGGCACGCTAGCCCACCGGGTGCGACCATGGTGTCCGTGACCGACCCCCTGACCGACGCTGCCGGCGCTCTCCTCCGAGATGCCACCCTCACCGATCGCATGCTCGACAGCCTGCGCCGACTCGTCGAAGTCGAGTCGCCGAGCGCGGATCCCCAGGCCTGCACAGCCTGCGCCGAGGTCGTAGTGGATGTGGCCGGCGAGTGGGTCACGGGTCCGGTCACCCTGCTGCAGCATCGGGGCCGCCCGGCCGTGCGCATCGGCGCAGATGAGCCTCGAGTGCTGCTCATCGGGCATCTCGACACCGTGTGGCCGGTCGGCACCCTGGACCGGCTGCCCTTTCGCGTCGATGGCGATCGGGTGCGCGGACCAGGAGTGTTCGACATGAAGGCCGGCATCGTTCAAGGGCTGGCGGCCATGGGGGCACTGAACAGCGACGACGTCGGCATGCTGCTCACCAGTGACGAGGAGATCGGATCGGGCACTTCACGCGATCTCATCGAGTCTGTCGCCGCCGGCGCCCAGGCGGTCTTCGTCCTCGAGCCGTCGGTCGAGGGGGAGTTGAAGACCTCGCGCAAGGGCACGTCGTGGTACGAGATCGAGATCATCGGCCGGGCTGCGCATGCGGGACTCGAGCCGGAGAAAGGCGTCAACTCACTCGTCGAGGCTGCCGCTCTCGTCACCGCCGTCACCGAGTGGGGCGACAGCGAACTCGGGACAACCGTGACGCCCACGACGGCGAAGGCCGGGGTGACCGACAACACCGTTCCTGATCGCGCCCTGCTCGGCATCGATGCGCGGGCCTGGAGCCACGACGAACAGGTGCGCGTCGACGACCTCATGCGCGGCTGGCAACCACTGCACCCCGAGGCTGTGATCCGCATCATCGGCGGTGGCATCAACCGCCCCGCGATGGCCGCATCGGATCACCTCCGGGCACTGTCGCGCCAGGCAGCCGAGAACCTCGGTCTCGCCGATCCCGGAGACCGTGCCGTGGGCGGTGGCAGCGACGGGAATTTCACAGCAGCGATCGGTGTGCCCACCCTCGACGGCCTGGGTGCGGTTGGTGACGGGGCGCATGCCGAACATGAGTGGGCCAGTGTGGAAGGAATGCGCGAACGCGCCGCACTCCTCACCGCCCTCATCTCCCTCGTGCTCGATCAGGATTCCGCGCGATGACCGACGGTCCCCTCATCGTCCAAAGCGACAAGACCCTGCTGCTCGATGTCGATCACGCGCAGGCGTCAGACGCGCGCCGCGCGATCGCACCATTCGCCGAACTCGAGCGTGCCCCGGAGCACATTCACACCTATCGCGTGACGCCCCTGGCTCTATGGAATGCTCGCGCGGCTGGGCACGACGCTGAGCAAGTCGTCGATGTGCTGCTCACCTACTCTCGCTATGCCGTGCCGCATGCGCTGCTCGTCGATATCGCCGAGACGATGGCGCGCTACGGACGACTCACCCTCACTAAGCACCCCACACATGGCCTCGTCCTCGTCACCACCGATGTACCGGTCCTCGAAGAAGTCCTGCGCAGCAAGAAGATCGCGCCGATGGTCGGCGAACGAATCGACGACGACACTGTCGTGGTCCACCCGAGCGAGCGGGGCCACCTCAAGCAGGTACTACTCAAACTGGGCTGGCCGGCCGAAGACCACGCCGGATATGTCGACGGCGAGGCCCATGCGATCTCTCTGCGAGAAGACGACTGGCATCTACGCGACTACCAGGCCGACGCGGTCGAGGGATTCGTCAGCGGAGGATCCGGCGTCGTAGTGCTGCCGTGCGGTGCGGGAAAAACGATCGTGGGCGCGGCAGCAATGGCCCGCGTCCAATCCACCACCCTCATCCTCGTCACGAACACGGTCTCCGCACGCCAATGGCGCGATGAACTCCTGCGCCGAACCACGCTCACCGAGGAGGAGATCGGCGAATACTCCGGCGCCCGCAAAGAGATTCGGCCCGTCACCATCGCGACCTACCAGGTCCTCACCACGAAGAAGAAGGGCGTCTACGCCCACCTCGATCTGTTCGACACCCGCGACTGGGGCTTGATCATCTACGACGAGGTGCACCTCCTGCCCGCACCCATCTTCCGCTTCACCGCCGACATCCAGTCGCGGCGGCGGCTGGGACTGACCGCGACGCTGATCCGCGAGGATGGCCGAGAAGGAGACGTCTTCAGCCTCATCGGCCCGAAGCGATACGACGCCCCCTGGAAGGAGATCGAGGCCCAGGGATACATCGCACCCGCCGACTGCGTCGAAGTGCGAGTGACGCTGCCGGAACCCGAGCGCATCGTCTATGCCACTGCTGAACCCGAGGACCGGTATCGACTGGCGTCTTCCACCACGACCAAGAATCCGATCGTGGAATCCCTCGTCGCGCAGCACACCGACGACCAGGTGCTCGTCATCGGGCAGTACCTCGACCAACTCGCCGAGATCGCCGAGCACCTCGATGCTCCCCTCATCACGGGCGAGACGCCGGTGAAGGAACGTGAGCGGCTCTTCGCTGCCTTCCGTGCGAAGGAGATCAGCGTGCTCGTGGTGAGCAAGGTCGCGAACTTCTCCGTCGACCTGCCCGAGGCCGGTGTGGCGATCCAGGTCAGCGGTGCCTTCGGGTCACGCCAGGAGGAGGCCCAGCGACTCGGTCGGCTCCTGCGACCGAAAGGCGATAAGCGCACCGCACACTTCTACGCCGTCGTTGCCCGCGACACCGTCGATGCCGACTTCGCCCAGCATCGTCAGCGATTCCTCGCTGAGCAGGGCTACTCCTACCGCATCATCGACGCCGAGGATCTCGCCCGCGATTGAGGTCAACCTAGGCTGCGCTCAACCCCACCAGGCCATCGAGGGTGAAGGTGATCTCGGAGATCCCCGACAGGCCTGGAATCGGGATCTCGATGTCCTCCATCGTGATCGTCCCGCCGAGCTTCAACTGACGCGGCGAGGCCTGTGGGGACGGTGTCGCCTCCACCGTCATCGGGACATCGACCGAGCCGGCGCGCGCCTGACCGCTCACCTGCCACGGCACTGTCGTGAGGCCGCCAGATGCATCGAAAATCAGCGAATCACCGTCGTAGCGCTTCACCAGAGCTCGCGCCGCACCCTGCATGAGGAAATTCGAGGCCTTCAACTTCGCCAGCGACAACTCCAAGCGGAGAAGCGCCTCCTTCGCGGTCACCTCGAGGCGGCCACCCGTGACCGGGGCCTTGACCTCCAGGGACGTGGGACCGATCTTCTCTGTGGTCATCGTGACCAGGCTCTTCGGTTCGATCGACCAGGTGCCAGTGGGGTGTGAAGACATGGAGGCATCCTGCCACCCTGAAAAACCGAAATCCGCAACATCCACCCCTGGTGAGGGACAGATGTTGCGGATTTCAGGAGTACTACTGGGACTTCTGACTCCGGGGCTTACCCCCGGCTGCCCTGCGGGCGACGCCGGGGGTTCACTCCTCGCTTAGAAATCCATGCCTTTTGGATTTCTCTCTGCGGGGCTCACCCGGGGCATACGCCCCGGGCTCACTCCTCGCTAGAAATCCATGCCCCCCATGTCCCCGCCTGGCATCGCCGGGGCTTCCTTCTCCGGCTTGTCCGCCACGACCGCCTCGGTCGTGAGGAACAGTGCCGCGATGGAGGCCGCGTTCTGCAGGGCGGAGCGGGTGACCTTCGCCGGATCGATGATGCCGACCTTGATCATGTCGACATACTCGCCGGTCGCCGCGTCGAGACCCTGACCCGCAGGCAGTTCGCGCACCTTCTCCGCGACAACACCGCCCTCGAGGCCAGCGTTCTCCGCGATCTGCTTCAGCGGGGCCGTCACAGCCTGCTTCACGATGGCAGCGCCAGTGGCCTGCTCATCAGTGAGGCCGAGGGCGTCGATCTTCGGCGCGGCCGCAGCCATCGCCTGGATCAGCGCCACGCCACCGCCGGGCACGATGCCCTCCTCGACGGCTGCCTTCGCGTTGCGGACGGCATCCTCGATGCGGTGCTTGCGCTCCTTGAGCTCGACCTCCGTGGCCGCGCCGACCTTGATGACCGCAACACCGCCGGCCAGCTTGGCCAGGCGCTCCTGCAGCTTCTCGCGGTCGTAGTCCGAATCGGAGTTGTCGATCTCGGCGCGGATCTGGTTGACCCGGCCCTGAATCTGATCGGTGTCGCCGGCACCCTCGACGATCGTCGTCTCATCCTTCGTGACAACGACCTTGCGAGCGCGACCGAGCAGCGCCAGATCAGTGGTCTCGAGCTTCAGGCCGACCTCCTCGGAGATCACCTGGCCGCCGGTCAGGATCGCGATGTCCTGCAGCATGGCCT
>CAZVCZ010000018.1:0-21149 GCA_964626275.1 uncultured Bifidobacteriaceae bacterium
CGACGTCGCCGTAGCCGCACACCACGGCGACCTTGCCGCCGATGAGGGTGTCGGTCGCGCGATTGATCCCGTCGATCAGGGAGTGGCGGCAGCCGTACTTGTTGTCGAACTTGCTCTTGGTGACCGAGTCGTTGACGTTGATCGCCGGGAAGAGCAGCGAACCGTCGCGCATCATCTCGTAGAGGCGGTGCACGCCTGTCGTGGTCTCCTCGGTCACGCCCTTGATGTCGGCGGCGATGCGGGTGAAGCGGGTCGGATCGTTGGCGAGCGACTCACGCAGGGTGTGCAGGATGACCTGGTATTCCTCGGAGTCGTTCGGGTCGGTGGAGGGCACGGCACCAGCTGCCTCGAACTGCACGCCCTTGTGGACCAGCAGCGTCGCGTCGCCACCGTCGTCGAGGATCATGTTGGGGCCTGCGCCATCGGGCCAGCTGAGCACCTGCTCGGTGCACCACCAGTACTCCTCGAGGGTCTCGCCCTTCCAGGCGTAGACCGGGACACCCTTCGGATCCTCAGGGGTGCCGTCGGGGCCGACCACGACCGCAGCGGCGGAGGGATCCTGGGTGGAGAAGATGTTGCAGGAGGCCCAGCGGACCTCAGCGCCGAGGGCCACCAGGGTTTCGATGAGAACGGCCGTCTGGACGGTCATGTGCAGCGAGCCGGTGATCCGAGCGCCGCGCAGCGGCTGGGTCGGGCCGAACTCCTCGCGCATCGCCATGAGCCCGGGCATCTCATGCTCGGCCAGGCGGATCTCATCCCGGCCGAGGGCAGCGAGGGACAGGTCGGCGACCTTGTAGTCGTTCTTCAGGGAGTAGTCGCTAGCGGTGCTCATCGGTTCTCCAGGATCGTGTCGTCGGTTGTGGTGGGGGTGTGAGCCTGGATCCAGGCTCGACGACCCCACTCGGCGAACGTCACGAGGCTTCGATGGCTCGGCGGCGGGTCGTGCAGGTTACAAGCGTAGCGCCGTCATGCACAGTCGGCGCGATGGCACTGCCGTGACACCCGTGACGTGGCTCACGATGCGCCGTCATGAACCTGGGGAAGCTGTCCGCGACGCGAACGATGGGTGCGGATCTTCTCGATCTCGTGGCGCCGCGGGACTGTGTCGCGTGCGCGAGCCCGGGCCGCGTGCTGTGTGGGCGGTGCGGTGCCGCCCTGGCGGCCTCGGCCGGCTGGACCGATCGAGAGCGGGTTGCTGTCCCGGTGTCGGTGGGCGGGCCCTTTTCCGGGGTGCTCGGGGAGGTGATCCGCGCCTATAAGAGTGGGGCGCGCAGCCTGGCCGGACCGCTCGCCGGGGTCCTGCTGCCTGCCCTGCGGGACGCCGTCGAGCGGGCTGAACGCGGCCGGAGTTCGGCTCAACGCGCGGAGGTCTCGATCGTGTCGATCCCGGCCTCACGCCGGGCCGGTTGGGTCCGGGGGGAGGACATCCTCACGCGCGTGGTCACGCGCTCGGTGGGTGCGCTTCGGCGCGAAGGGTGGCGGGTGCGGCAGCGCCCCCTGCTGGCTCCGGGGCGCGCGGTCGCCGATCAGCGCGGACTCAGCGCACAGCGACGTCGGGTCAATGTTGCCGGTTCGCTTCAGCTGGACGTGCGTGAGGTGCAGCGGTGGGTGGGAGAGGGCCGCCCCCCGATCGTCGTCGTCGATGACGTGCTCACCACGGGAGCGACCCTGCGTGAGGCGATGGGAGTTCTCGGTCGGGCGATGGACCGCGCGACGGACGTGATGGATAGGGAGATCCTCGGCAGCGCTGTGATCGCGGCGACCACCCCGCGACAGGGTGGTTGACCTCCGACCGCAGAAATTCCGGACCGCGTGGACGAACGTCCCTACTCGACCCCCCGCAGTTCGGCTAGCGTGGACTGACTCCCGGGTGGGGCCGTGCCCCGCCACTCGCGACGGAAGGAGCCGACATGACCAGCTCGGGCACGTCGTCCACTGAGATCGTGGTCCACGGACGCCATACCGATCTCACCGATCGATTCCGCGAACACGCGGCTGAGTCGGCGGAGAAACTCGAACGATTCGGGATCCCGCTCCAGCGTGTTGATGTCGAGATCACCCACGAGCACAACCCCCGCAACGTCGATCGGGCCTTCAAGGTGGAGTTCACCTGCCGGGGTAACGGCAGCATCGTGCGAGCCGAGGCGACCGCCGATCACGATCTCACCGCACTCGATCGAGCGGTGGACCGGATCGAGCAGCGGCTGCGCCGGGCGGCCGATCGAAAGCAGGCCCGCTATCGCCGAGCCTCGCGGGACGTCGTCGTTCCGCCGCTGACGGCTCCCACTCCTGAGACCGGTGCTGAGCCGGAGGCCGCGACCACCCTGGATGATCCCGATGTGGTGTTCGCCGACGGGCCGGTCGTCGTGCGGGAGAAGACCCACGTCGGCACCCCGATGTCGGTCGAGGAGGCCCTCGACGCGATGGAGGCCGTCGACCACGACTTCTTCATGTTCCATGACGTCGCGACGGATTCGGTTGCGGTGGTGTATCGCCGCAGGGCCTACGACTACGGCCTGCTGCGATTGAATGTCGACGAAGGCCGTGGCGACGCCTAGCTCCGCTCCACCCGCAGCCGAACGGGTGCTCACGGTCGTGGCACACCCCTGGCCGTTGCTGCGTTCGGGCATCGTGGGGGTCCTCACGGATATCGACGAGTGCGATCCCGTTGTCGGCGCGCCCACGCTGAGCGAGGTCGCGACCGCCATTGCCCCGGATTCCCCGGGCCTGCTGGTGTGCTCGAGCGAACTGTGCGGCCCCGAACTCGCCGACCTGGCCGTGTTGCGTCAACGACGCCCCCGGCTGATCACCATGGTCCTCCTGGCCGCAGCGGAGGCTCGACTGGATATCCCGGCGGCGCTCAGCCTCGGGGTTCGAGCGGTGCTGGAGGCCGGGGTGACCCCGGAGGACCTCGCCTCGGCGGTCCGGAGTGCGCTCGCGGGCCGGGTGAGCCTCGCCCCGGGCCTGTCGATCGTGCCCGAGGCGGAGGTGATCCCCAGCGTGGCCCTCACGCGCCGGGAACGGCAGGTCCTGGACCTGATGAGCCGGGGGTGGGGCAATCGCGCCATCGCCGCTGAGTTGTTCATCAGCGAGAACACGGTCCACAACCACGTCCGCCGAGTCCACGAGAAACTCGGCGTCCGCACCCGGACCGAAGCCGTCGTGCGGGCGGTGCGGGAAGGGCTGGTCGAGATCACCGGCCAGGAGGGCTGACCACCGCACCCGAGCTTGGCGCGCCACCCGCGACTACCATGTCGGGGTGGGCATTTTGGACAAGATCCTCCGCGCCGGTGAAGGCAAGATCCTGCGGACGCTGGACAGCATCTCGGCGCAGGTGAACGCGATCGAAGACGACTTCGTTGCCATGAGCGACGACGAACTGCGCGGGCTGACCGACTCCTACCGCGAGCGGCTGGCCGAGGGGGAGACCCTCAACGACCTCATGCCCGAGGCATTCGCCACGGTCCGTGAGGCGTCGCGCCGAACACTCGGCCAACGCCACTACGACGTGCAGATCATGGGTGGCGCCGCCCTTCATCTCGGCAACATCGCCGAGATGAAGACCGGTGAGGGCAAGACCCTCGTGTCCACGCTGCCGGCGTATCTCAATGCGCTGTCCGGCAACGGCGTCCACATCGTCACCGTCAACGACTACCTCGCCGAACGTGACGCGGAGTGGATGGGCCGCATCCACCGCTTCCTCGGCCTCGAGGTCGGCGTGATCCTGTCCCACATGAGCCCGGCGGAGCGTCGGGTGGCATACGCCGCAGACATCACCTACGGCACGAACAACGAGTTCGGCTTCGACTATCTCCGCGACAACATGGCGTGGACGAAGAGCGAGATGGTGCAGCGCGGCCACAACTTCGCCATCGTCGACGAGGTCGACTCCATCCTGATCGACGAGGCGCGAACGCCGCTCATCATCTCCGGCCCTGCTGATCAGCCGACGAAGTGGTACGCGGAGTTCGCCCGCATCGCGCAGATGTTGAAGCGCGACGAGGACTACGAGGTCGACGAGAAGAAGAAGACCATTGGTGTGCTCGAGAGCAGCATCGACAAGGTCGAGGATCAACTGGGCATCGACAACCTCTACGACACCGTCAACACTCCGCTGGTCGGCTTCTTGAACAACGCCATCAAGGCCAAGGAGTTGTTCAAGCGCGATCGTGACTACGTCATCCTCGACGGCGAGATCCTCATCGTCGACGAGCACACCGGTCGACTGCTCAAGGGGCGCCGCTACAACGAGGGTCTCCACCAGGCCATCGAGGCGAAGGAAGGCGTGGAGATCAAGGCTGAGAATCAGACTCTCGCCACGATCACCCTCCAGAACTACTTCCGGCTCTACGACACGTTGTCGGGAATGACCGGCACCGCGATGACCGAGGCTGCTGAGTTCCAGCAGATCTATTCGCTCGGGGTCGTGCCGATCCCGACGAACAAGCCGATGGCGCGGCTGGATGACTCCGACCTGGTCTATCGAACGGCGCAGGCGAAGTACAACGCGGTGATCGATGACATCGAGGAGCGGAATGCTGAAGGTCAACCGATTCTGATCGGCACGACGAGTGTCGAGAAGAGCGAGCTGATCGCCTCGGAGTTGAAGAAGCGTGGGATCCGACATGAAGTCCTCAACGCGAAGAACCACGAGCGTGAGGCCTCGATCATCGCGGAGGCGGGGCGCAAGGGTTCGGTGACGGTCGCAACGAACATGGCCGGCCGCGGAACCGACATCATGCTGGGTGGCAACCCGGAATTCATGGCACATGACGAGTTGCAGCGCCAGGGACTCGACCCGATCGAGGATCCGGACGGCTATGAGGCCGCCTGGGGCCCCGCTTTGGAGCGAGCTCAGGAAGCCGTTGCGACAGAGCATGAGGAGGTCATCGAACTCGGCGGTCTCTACGTCCTGGGAACCGAGCGACATGAGTCGCGGCGCATCGACAACCAGTTGCGCGGTCGCTCCGGTCGTCAGGGTGATCCGGGCGAGACCAGGTTCTACCTCTCGCTCGAGGACGACCTCATGCGCCTGTTCAAGTCCGACATGGTCGACGCCTTCCTGACCCGCTTCAACGTCCCCGATGACGTCCCGATCGAGGCGAAGATGGTGACGAATGCCATCAAGAGCGCACAGAGCCAGGTCGAGTCGCAGAACTTCGAGATCCGCAAGGACGTGCTGAAGTACGACGATGTGCTCAATCGCCAGCGCATGGTGATCTACGACGAGCGGCGCCGCGTGATCGAGGGGGAGGACATCGAGGAGCAGGTCCGCACCTTCCTCAACGACACGGTGACCGACTACGTCACCTCGGCGACCTCGGAGGGCTATCCCGAGGCCTGGGATCTGGAGACGCTGTGGACGGCACTGCATCAGCTGTATCCGGTCAGCGTGACGGCGGAGGAACTCGAGGACGCCTCGGGTGCGGGACGCTCGGGATTGTCGACCGACTACCTCGTCGCGGAATTGACCGCGGACGCGCAGGCGGCTTACGACCGACGCGAGGAGCAGGTCGGCGAGGAGGTCATGCGCGAGCTTGAGCGGCGCGTCATCCTCTCGGTGCTCGACCGAAAGTGGCGCGAACACCTCTACGAGATGGACTACCTGCGCGACGGCATCGGTCTGCGGGCTATGGCCCAGCGTGATCCGCTCATCGAGTATCAGCGCGAGGGTTATGAGCTGTTCAACGCGATGATGGATGCGATCAAGGAAGAGACCGTCGGGTTCTTGTTCAACGTCGAGGTGCAGGTGGCGCCCCAGGAGGGTGAGGCTGCCGAAGCCAAGGGCGCTCTTGTCGATGCGACGTCATCCTCGGCTGGCGCGTCGATCGCGGCAGCGGTGCGGGCCCCGGCCTCTGCTGCCCCGACCTCGAATGGTCCCGCGATCACCGCAAAGGGCTTGGGGCCCAGCCGTCCCACAGAGTTGGAGTACTCCGCGCCGACCGCGGAGGGTGGCGTGATGCATGAGACCGAATCGGTCAACGGTGGTGCTGTCGATCCGGACGAGGCGGTCGCGGCTCTCGGTCCTGATGCTTCCCGTGCCGAACGCCGCCGCGCCGCCCGAGCTGCCCGCAAAAAGAATTAGCCCAACTCCGGGTAGAACGTGCCCTAATGGGGCCTGATCTACCCGGAGTCGGGCTACATCGGGGTTAGCGCAGGGCGCAGGCCTGATCCTTGATGCTGGCCGGCACGCCATCGACACCGCCGTTGCAGATGTCGTCCACGCTGACGGGGACCCAGAACTGTCCCTCAGCCTCGAAGACGAATGCGGTGGTCTGCTCGATGTCGTTGGCCTTGGTGATGCCGAACACGATGGCCCAGCCGTCAGCGCAGTCGTAATCCTGAGTGTTGACCAGGTCGATGCCGTTGGCGCTGGCCGCGTCCTCGGTGGCCTTCTCCAGGGCTGCGGTGGTGCACTCGGCTGATCCGCCGCCGATCTCGGACTGGCTCGGGCTGCTGGAACCCCCCGAGTCATCCGACCCGCCGCAGGCGGCGAGAACGAGGGCGGCGGAGGACAGGAGTGCTGCGCTGATGAGCGTGGTCTTGCCACGATGCTGTGAAATCATGGACCGAAAGTACACTAGGTCGAAGTGGCTAGCCGATGTCGCACGCAGTGAGCAACCATCGCGGTCCGCTGGCTTTCTCCCGACCCACCACTTCCAGCCTCATGGCGAGGGCACGGCATCGAGGGCCCGACCGCACCACGACACTGGCCTCGATCACTCCGGGGGCGACCGCCTGAACTCGAACGCTCTGAGCCCGTCGCCCCGGTGGTGTGCGATCCCGCCCGGCCGGATGGCGTTGCGCGGCGGCATGGCGGCGCGCCAGGACGGTGAGGATGTCGCGACTCGCCCAGCGGGTGAGCTGGTGGATCGGGCGTTCCCCGGCGATCACCTCGAACACGGCAGGGCCCAACCGGGCCACCCAGGCGCCCGGATGGGGCAGGCCGTCCCACTCCGCTGCCCCTGTCGACTCCGGATCACGCACCACGCGCAGGTGGCGCGGTGCGGGGGGTTCGGCCGGTGCCCCGCCCGGCAGGGCCCAGTCGAGAGGGAGGACGGCCTGACGGGTGCGTGGCGGGCAGGTGTGCCGAGGTGCGGGGGAGTGCACCACTCGCAGCGCCGGAGCGGGCGGGGTGGCGGACGCGGGAATCGAGGACATCGGTTCCTCCGGAACGGTGAGTTGGAGGGCAAATACCTTCATTTGCCTATGTTTACATATGTCTGCATCTCATACCCTGTGGATAGACGGTGTCAACCCGGCAAAACCCGCCTGTGGGTGACAGGGTGCGGGCATGCAGGACGAGGGGGGCCAGGCCGGGCGGAGAACCGGCGATCAGCGTGAGCGGACCGAGGCCTTCCTCGAGGGGTTGAGTGCTCAGGCGGCCAGCCTGGCGGCGCTGGAGGATGCAGCGGAGGCCGAGGAACTCGCGCTGGCGGAGATCGCTCGGATCCCGTGGGCTGACCGGGCCCGGGCCCTGGCCGGGACGGGCGTCCGGGTGGAGTTCGAACTTCCCGATAGATCGCGGCTCGAGGGAGCGGTCGAGGCGGTTCTCGCCGATGGGATCGTGCTGGAGGAGTCCAGCGGTGGGTGGGCCGTGTGGGCCGATGCGGTGCGCTCGATCACCGGATTGGGTCCGCGTACGCGTTCCGCGGGTGCAGTCGCGGCGAGGTTGAGTCTGGCGACCGTCCTGCGGGAGTGGGCCCGAGATGGCAGTGCGGTGCGCTGCCTGGGCGAACTAGGCATTCACGAGGGAACGCTGATACGGATCGGTGCCGATCATCTCGATCTCGCCGAACACGACCGGGACGATCCCCGCGGTGTGCGTGCGGAGCGCACCCTCCCGATGTCAGCGGTGTGGGCGATCCGCCGTTGGTGACCGCACTCGCGGAGGGTTAGTCGCTCACCCCGGGCTCATCCGCGAACGGATCCTCCCGGCCGAAGGGATGGGCGCGCACAAAATCCTCGGTCGCCGAATACATCCTGTCGATATAGGACTCCAACTCCGACTCCTCGACCCGCCACTGCCCACGGCCGCCGACCTTGATCGCGCGCAGGTCACCGCTGCGCACCAGGGCGTAGGCCTGGGCGGCGGAGATGTTGAGCACCTCCGCGATATCGGCGAGGGTGAGGAATCGCGGCACGAGCCCGATTCTGGCAAAGATCACCGACATCGTGCAGAGCGACATCCACAGGCTCGGCCCGTTGGAGTTGCATCGACCCGGTCATCCACCGCAGGATCAGCGCGGGGAAGGGGGCACGCCTTCGACCATCGAGCAGTTCTGGAGCAGGCCATGTCCCCACGTTTTACCGCGGTCCTCGACCGCAATCGTTCAAGCGGTGCGCCCGTCGTGGCGTCGCCGCCGGCTGTTCGCGTCCAACGACGCTGGTGGCGCGACTCACGGGTGGTGCTCGGTTCACTCCTCGTCATCGTCTGCATGGTCGTAGGGGCTCGGCTGATGACCATGGGTGCCGACACGACCGATGTCTGGCAGGTCGAGCGCGACCTCGCCGCGGGTGCGACGTTGACATCGGAGGATCTCGTCCCCGTCAGCATCGATTCCTCGCTCGTGGACGCCTACATCCGCGCCAGTGACTTCCCAGCCGGCCGTCTGGTCCGCAATGTGACTGCAGGAGAGATGCTTCCCCTGGCCGCCATCGGCTCGCAGGTGCCGACCGATGTGCGCTGGGTGAGCGTGCCCCTCGAACCGCTGCATGCGCCGGCGGACCTTGCCCCCGGTGAACGGGTGGATGTCTGGGCGACCCCGGATGCCAGCCGCAGCCTGGAGATCGTGGCTGAACCCGAACTGGTTCTCGCGGGTGCGCTGGTCGCGGCGATCGACGTCGAGGCGCGTGGTTTCGCGGGTGACTACGGGGTCGTTATCGAGGTGGCTCCGGAGCAGGCGCAGTCGGTCCTCGCGGCTGTGCGGGGAGGCATGATCGATCTGGTCCGCGTTCCAGTCGGAGCCGAGATCGAGGTCGCGCCGTGAGCGTCCCGGTGGTGCTCGCCGCGCCCGGATTGCCCGGCGAGACCGATCTCGTCGCCGCCCTCGCGCGACCCGGTGCGCAGGTCACCGTCGTGCGACGGTGCGTGGATGCCATCGACCTTGTCGGTGCGGCGGCCTCTGGTTGCGCCCATGCCGCGGTCGTGAGCCCGTCCCTTCCCCGACTCGCCCGAGACACGATCGCTCGACTTGCCGATGCGCGTGTGGGGGTGCTCGGTGTCGTGGCGCCGGGTGATGACGCCGGGGAGCGGACCTTGCGCGATCTTCAGGTCGACCGTGTCATCGTGCTCAGTCCCGGTGACCTGCAGCGATCGATCGGGCGCATCGCCAGCGCCGTGCGAGAAACGGAACCCGCGGTAGCCGATCCGTCGCAGTTCCGGTCGGGTGGCGACAGCGATCCGGGGGTCGGCGACGTTGCCGTGCTCGGGGAGGGGCTCGGGGAGGCGCTCGGTGACGGGGATGTGCCCACGCAGTTCGGATCCGGTGGTCATTCCGATTCCGGCCAGGGATCCCTGGTAGCCGTATGGGGGCCACATGGGGCGCCAGGTCGCACCACCGTGGCGATCGGTCTGTCCGATGAGATCGCTCGCTCGGGAGGAACATCCCTCCTTATCGACGCAGACACGCAGGGCGGTGCGGTCGCGCAGAGCCTGGGGATCCTCGACGAGGTCAGTGGAATCGCGGTGGCGTGCCGACATGCTGATGCGGGCAGTCTCGATGCGCTCACCCTCGCGCAGGCCGCTCGGTCCCTCGATCATCGGTGGCGGGTGCTCACCGGTCTACCCCGCTCAGAACGGTGGATCGAACTTCGGGGTCCGGCGATCGCCCGGGTGTGGGAGGTTGCTCGCGCACTCCCCGGGGTCACTGTCGCGGATATCGGAGCCGGGCTCGATGTTCCCGGGGAACGCTGGGCGGGTGGCGTCGATCGTTTTGCGGCGGCCCATACGGCGATCGAGGCAGCAGACACCGTCATCGTCGTCGGTAGTGCGGATCCCATCGGCATCGAGCGGTTGATCGATGGGCTCGACATTGTGCGCCAGCGCACGAACGCCACGACTCGGGTGGTGGTCAACAAGGTGCGCCGCGGTCCGCTCGGTCGCGACCCGCAGGGGCAGGTACGCGAAGCGCTGGCTCGCCACGCGGGGGTGACTGACGCGGTCTTCATCGCCGATGATCGGGACTCCCTCGACACGGCACTGCGCGAGGGGCGGACGCTGGCGGAATGTGCGCCTCGGTCGACTGCTCGTCAGGCGCTGCGCACTCTGGCCGAGGAGATTGCCGCGACGCTGATCAATATCGATGCCGCGTAGGCTCGTCGCCCATGGCTCTCGCTATCGACAAGGAATCGACGTTCTTTCACGTCCCGCATCGCCGGATATAGATATCGAGCCGCTAACGCACGCGAAGAACGATCTTTCCGAACACTGCTCTGTCGGACAGGCGCTGGAGCGCGAGCGGTGCTTCTGTCCAATCCATGACTTCCGCGATCACAGGTTTCACATCGCCCGCAGCCACCAGCCCTGAAAGAAGTTCCAGGGTCTTGGTTCCGGCGTAGTCACCCATGAGATCCGGATACAGCAGGAACGGCCCATAGGTCACGCCCGGCATTGTGGCGTAGAGGCCCGCGGGAAATGAAACGTCGGCCAAGGAGGCTTCCCCGTACTGCACGATGGTGCCTCTTTCGGCTACGCGTGCGAAGGCGGCACCCAGGCTCGCCCCTCCCACAGCCTCCATGATCAGGTCGAATTCGCGCGGACCTTCTGGAGAGAGTTCGGGCAGTGCTTCATCGGCGCCAAGATCGAGCAGGGCCTGTCGACGCTGCGCGCTACGAGCCACACCTGTGACGTGAGCACCCGCCAGTTTGGCGAGTTGGATGGCGTAGACCCCCACCCCGCCAGCCGCGCCGGTGATCACGACCCGCTGGCCAAGGAGGAGCCCGCCCCTGCGCAGGGCTCGGTAGGCCGTCTGACCTGCTACGGGCAGGGTCGCGCCCTGCTCATCGGTGACTGCCTGGTCGAGACGTCCCAGGAGTGCTGTCGGCACGGGTGCATATTCGGCCCAGCTTCCGCGGGCTGGGAATCCAGCAACACGTGTGCCAACGCCGGGGCCGGTCCCGTCAGCGGCGCTGGCGACGACGGTGCCTGAGAGCTCATAGCCCGGAATGCTGCCCATCGGCATTGACATCGTGCTGCCGTCCATCCGGACATCCCAGAAGTGGGGCAAAGAGACCAGTTCGCCACGATTCACTGACACGGCAGAGACCTCTACCAGGGCCTCGTCCGGTCTGGGCGTGGGTGTATCCACCTCGGCCATCTTGATATAGGGAGGTTCGGGGGTCGTCGTCCAGGCGCGCATGCGGCCGAGTGTACGTGGCAATCTCACCAGGACTGGCCGAGACGATCTGTCGTCTCCGCTCCCTATGACGGCGGAGACGCGAATGTAGGCCGTTACCCTGGACCCTCAGCGGGCCTGCCTGCCAAGCCCGTCGTGCCGATTCACCACAATGGCCTCCCCCGGAACGAACATAGAAGGAGTTGGCATCTTGGCGCTGACAATAGGCATCGTTGGCCTGCCCAATGTCGGCAAGTCCACCCTGTTCAACGCCTTGACCAAGAACTCGGTGCTCGCGGCGAACTACCCCTTCGCCACGATCGAGCCGAACACCGGTGTGGTCGGGGTGCCCGATCCGCGGCTGGACTCCCTCGCAGAGATTTTCGAGTCCAAGGAGATCCTGCCCGCGACGGTCACGTTCGTCGACATCGCCGGCATCGTCAAGGGTGCTTCGCAGGGCGCGGGACTCGGGAACAAGTTCCTCGCCAATATTCGCGAATCCAACGCCATCTGCCAGGTGCTCCGGGCATTTCACGATGATGACGTCGTCCATGTCGAGGGTCGTGTCTCGCCAGCGGAGGACATGGAGACGATCAACACGGAGTTGATCCTTGCCGACATGCAGACCCTCGAGAACGCGATCCCTCGCCTGACGAAGGAGGCGCGCAACGACAAGTCGAAGGCACCAGCGCTCGCCGCGGCAGAGGCGGCGAAGGAGATCCTCGACTCCGGCCGGACCCTCTTCTCAGCCGGGTTCGACACCGAGGCCGTCAAGGAGTTGTTCCTGCTGACTGCCAAGCCGTTCCTCTATGTCATCAACTGCGATGAGGAGCAGTTGACCGACGAGGAGTTCAAGGCACGGATGTGCGAACTCGTCGCGCCTGCCGAAGCGGTCTTCCTCGACGCGAAGGTGGAGTCCGAGCTCGTCGAACTCTCCGACGAGGAGGCGCTGGAGTTGTTGCAGTCGGTGGGCCAGGACGAGTCGGGGCTGCATGCGCTGGCGCGTGTGGGATTCGACACCCTGGGCTTGCAGACCTATCTCACCGCCGGGCCGAAGGAGGCCCGGGCCTGGACCATCCCGAAGGGCGCGAGTGCACCCCAGGCGGCCGGAGTGATCCACACCGACTTCGAGAAGGGCTTCATCAAGGCAGAGGTGGTGAGCTTCGACGAATTGGTCGATGCCGGATCGATGGCGGAGGCGAAATCCCGCGGCAAGGTCCGCATGGAGGGCAAGGACTACATCATGGCCGATGGCGACGTCGTCGAGTTCCGCTTTAACGTATGACGCTATGAGCGACTTCCTTTATTCGGTGGAGCGGGAATTCGACCTCCCGCTGGACATCCTGTGGGATGCCTGGACGAGTCCTGAGGATTTGCAGGAGTGGTACCACCCGGTCGGACTGGCCTGTGTGCCCGGATCTGTCCTCTCCGAGCCGGTCGAGGGAGGCGCATGGGCGGTCGCAGTGGATGTCCCCGACTACGAACTCGTGGCGCACTTCTTCGGCACATACACGGTGATCGTCCCCCAGGCTCGAATCGAGCACACGCTTCACTACACGGAGTCCGCTGAGGAATTCGCTCAGCGTGATCTCTCGACCCCCCACCACCTCGTGCGAATCGAGTTCGAGAGCCGAGGCATGCTCAGTTGGGTCAAGTTCAGCCAGTTCGGCGACATGCCCGAGTCGGAGGCGGTCGCTGCCCAGGAGGGGATGGAGAGCTACTTCGATTCACTCGAAGATTTCCTCTCGGTGGACGGCGACACCGCAGGTTGATCAACCTCCGTCGAGTTCCTCGGCGATCATCCGGATCCGGTGAGCCAATTCGATGTCCAGTTGGGTGACTCCACCTGTACTGTGCGTCGACAGGGTGAAGGTCACCGTCCGCCATCGGATGTCCATGTCGGGATGGTGGTTCATCTCCTCGGCCTCGATCGCCACGCGATCGACCCCGGTGATCGCGGCGGGGAAGTCGGGAAAGGCATAGCTGCGTGAGATGCCTTCCTCCGCTCCGCTCCAACCGGGCAGTGACGCCAACTGCTCGGTGATCTCTGCGGCACTCAACACTCTGCTCATTCGGGCAGAGTGACAGACTTTTTCAGCATCGGCAGTGCGAGAGGGAGGGCATCGTGGTGATTGATCAGTCGGTGATCGTCGCGGCCGCGATCACCCGGCACGGCCGGCTCCTGCTCGCGCGTCGCACCCGTCCGCTGGAAGTCGCCGGGCGTTGGGAGATGCCCGGCGGTCGCGTGGAACCGGGGGAGTCGGAGGCTCAGGCCGTGCAGCGGGAGATCTGGGAAGAGCTCGGTGTCCGCGTTCTGGTCGGCGAGTTCGTCGCTGAGCATGCGATCGAGGGTGTCGGGATCCTGCGGGTGTACTCCGCGACGATCGACGGGGCTAGTGGTGATGGCGAGCCTCGCCTGCTCGACCACCATGACCAGTTCCGCTGGGTCGGGCCCGCGACCGCGAATCACCTGATCATGGCGCCCGGCGACGCCGGCCTGCTACCCCTCGTCATGGCTCGGCTCGGGTGTGACGGGTGAACCTGCCCCAGGTGGCAGGGGCACAGCGAGGGTGGCAGGGTAGGGGGACCTTCTCGGGAAATGGGGGTGCGGGTGAATCTCGCGACCACTGAGGTTCGGCGCGCCAAGCTGCGTTTCAGTCTTCTCACCGGCGCGGTGGCGCTCCTGGTGTTCCTCACCCTCCTCCTCACCACCCTCTCCGGTGCCCTCATCGGGGCGCTGGTGGGTGCGCTCGAGGGGCTCCGGACCGATGGGCTGGTCTATTCGGAGACGGCTCGAGACAACATCGCGGCGAGTCGACTGCCGGGGGAGACAGTGGCGGCCGTGGCAGCTGTGCCCGGCGTTTCGGCTGCAGCAGGTATCGGCACCCTCACCACTGCAGCGGTCGCCGCGGGAACGCCACTGGACATGCAGGTCTTCGGTGTCGACCCTCAGGGGCCGGGGGCCCCGAGTGGCCTGAGCTCCGGGCGCCTACCGGAAGCCTCGGGCGAAGCGGCCGTCGATGGTGGTGGCGTGGAGATCGGTGACACCATCCAACTCGATCCCTCCGGTGTCGAACTCACCGTCGTCGGGCTGCTGCGTGGTGCTCAGTTCAACGCGATCCCGACCGCCTACACCGATCTGGGGACCTACGAGCAGATCGTCAGCCAATCCTTCCCCGGTCTGCCGTTCGTGCCGATCAACGCCGTGGCGTTCACTGTCGCGGATGGATCCGATACGGCCACTGTCGTGGCAGCGATCGATAGCGCGGTGCCCGGGGTTCAGGCCTACGCCCTCGACGACGCGGTGGCGCTGATCCCCGGGATCGACTCCATCACGCAGAGCTTCGGCATCCTGGTCGGGCTGACGTTCATCATCGGGATCGTCGTCATCGGCTTCTTCTTCCTCATTCTCACAGTGCAGAAGCTCAAGGCCTTCACCCTGCTTCGCGCCATCGGAACCTCGACCGGCCGACTCGCCTGGTCGGTGTCCCTGCAGATCGGACTCGTCGTCGTGGTCGCCTCGGCCATCGCCGTCGGCCTGGTGCTCCTCGCGGTGCAGGGACTCAACACCGGCATCCCGGTGACGCTGGAACCATCGACGATCATCGCCACCGTGGTCGCGGTGCTCGTGTTCTCACTTGTCGCGGGACTGCTGAGCATCCGCCGCATCGTGCGCATCGACCCGTCGTCAGCGGTGGGGGCGCGCTGATGGGCCCCGCCGGCATGCTCGCCTCGTCCGAGATCCGCCGCGGTCGCGGGCGTTTCGCCGCCGTCGTGTCGGCGCTCTCGCTGATCGTCTTCCTCGTGCTCATCCTCGGTGCACTCGCCGATGGACTCTTCTACGGAGCGACCGGCGCTGTTCGCTCCACGACGGCGAACGCCTATGGCTTCTCCGACGACGCGGAAGGATCGCTGATCCGCTCGCAGTTGGACATCGCCGACGTCGAGACCTTCGCGGCTGCTCCCGGGGTGGAGTCAGCCGGTCCGGTGGGCGTTCTGCTGACCGGCGGAGTCGGCCCCGAAGGGGATATCGACCTCGCCGTCTTCGGGATCGCCATGGGGGCAGCCGGCACACCGACGACGCTGGTGGAAGGCCGACTCCCCGAACCGGGTGAAGCCGGTGTCGCGGCGGCGGATTCGCAGCTGCAGCGACTCGGTGTCGAGGTCGGCTCCACTGTCTCGGTCGGTGGTGAGTCGGCGCAGGTCGTCGGCATCGTGACCGACTCGTCCTATCAGTTGCAGCCCACGATCTGGACCTCCGTGGACACCTGGCGGGCGATGCGAGATGCCGTGCGCCCCGAACTGCGCGGTCAGCCCACCTCGATCAACGCCATCGCCCTCATCACCGCAGCCGATGCGGATCTGGCCGCGATCGCGGCGACGATTCCCGGCACGACCGTGCTGACCGCGGAGGCGACCGGCCTGGCGATCCCCGGGGTGGAACAGCAGTCATCGACACTGAACTCGATCATCTACACCACCCTGGCCGTCGCTGCACTCGTCGTCGCGCTGTTCTTCGCACTGCTCGTGCTGGAGAAGCGGGAGCTCTTCGCCGCACTCAAGGCCCTCGGAACACCGACATCCCGGCTGGGCGTCGCCGTGATCGTGCAGGCCCTGGTCTCCTCCGCTCTCGGTGTCGTCATCGGAACACTCGTGGCTCGGGGTTTCGGCCTGCTCATCCCCGCAGGGGTGCCGACGCTATTCCGTACGGACACGCTCATCACCATCGCGCTGTTCACCCTCGTCGCTGGGTTCGTCGGCGCAGTGTTCTCGCTGCGTCGCATCGCCCGCATCGATCCCGCCACCGCTATCGGAGGTTCGCTGTGACCGAATCCGCCACTCCCGACCCGGTTGTCCGTGCGACCGACTCGGCTCAGCAGGGAACCGGGCCGACACCGAGCACCGACGCTGCTGCCCACCCCGGCGCACTGCTGCAGGTGCACGAGGTGACGAAGGTCTACGGCTCCGGCCACACCGCGGTGACCGCACTCGCAGAGGCGACCATGGCCGTCGAGAAGGGGGAGTTCGTCGCGTTGCTCGGTCCCTCCGGATCGGGCAAGACGACGCTCATCTCGATCATCGGTGGCCTGCTCGCGCCGACCGGTGGAAGTGTCACCATCGGCGACACCGACGTCACCTCGCTGTCGAAGAAGGAACTCACCCGGTTCCGCGCCGAGCGCGTCGGATTCGTATTCCAGTCAGCAAACCTCGTGCCCTTCCTCACCGCACGGGAGAACCTGCTCTACGTGTCCGGCCTGGTCGGAATGGGCAAGTCGACCGCGCGCTCGCGGGCGGATCAACTGCTCGAGGAACTCGGTCTCGCCGAGCGAGCGAAGAACCTCCCCGAGCAGCTCTCCGGTGGCGAGCGTCAGCGCGTCGCCATCGGCCGAGCCTTGATGAACGATCCCGATCTGGTGCTTGTCGACGAGCCGACCGCAGCGCTCGACACTGCGCTCGGTCGACAGGTCGTGCAGCTGCTGCGCCGCGAGATCAAGGATCGCGGCAAGACCGGCATCATGGTCACCCACGATCTTCGGATGGTGGAGTACACCGATCGTGTTTTCGAGATCCTCGATGGTCACCTGACGCATGTCGAGCAGCCCTCCGGTCTCGGCCACTGATCGCGCGGCGACTACCCTTGCGCGGTGACCGCCCCCCAGAACGCCACGCGCGCTGACCTGCGCAATATCGCCATCGTCGCTCACGTCGACCACGGCAAGACCACCCTTGTCGACGCGCTGCTGTGGCAGTCCGGGGCATTCCGCGAGAACGCGGATATTGCAGAGCGGGTCATGGACTCGATGGATCTCGAGCGCGAGAAGGGCATCACGATCCTCGCGAAGAACACCGCGGTGAGATACGACGGAACGACCATCAACATCATCGACACCCCCGGGCACGCCGATTTCGGCGGCGAGGTCGAACGTGGCCTGGAGATGGTCGACGGCGTTCTGCTGCTCGTCGACGCGTCCGAGGGCCCGCTGCCCCAGACCAGGTTCGTCCTGCGCAAGGCGCTCGCGAAGGGACTCCCCGTCGTCCTGGTGATCAACAAGGTCGATCGACCGGATGCGCGCATCGCCGAGGTCGTCGACGAGGTCTACGAACTGTTCCTCGATCTGGATGCGAACGAGAGTCAGATCGATTTCCCGATCGTGTACGCATCGGCGAAGAACGGTCGCGCGAGCATGGAACGTCCGGCCGACGGAGGGCTTCCTGACAGCGAGAATCTCGCCCCGCTGGTTCGCACCATTCTCGACACCGTGCCGGCGCCGACCTACGTCGAGGGTGCGCCACTCCAGGCGCATGTGACGAATCTTGATGCATCTCCCTATCTCGGTCGACTCGCGCTGTGTCGTGTGCACGCCGGTGAGATTCGCAAGGGTCAGTCCGTGGCCTGGTGCCGTGCGGACGGAACCGTTGAACGCGCGCGCATCTCGGAATTGCTGATGACCGAAGCCCTGGAACGGGTTCCGGTGGAGCAGGCGGGCCCCGGCGACATCATCGCGGTCGCCGGCCTGCCGGACATCACGATCGGGGAGACACTGGCCGATCCGGAGGACCCCCGGCCGCTGCCGGTGATCACCGTCGACGAGCCGAGCATCTCGATGACCGTCGGCATCAACACCTCGCCGCTCGCCGGTCGCAGCGGGTCGAAGCTGACAGCTCGGCTGGTGAAGACCCGGTTGGACGCGGAAACGATCGGCAACGTGAGCATCCGCGTCCTGCCCACTGATCGCCCGGATACCTGGGAGGTGCAGGGTCGAGGTGAACTTCAACTTGCGATCCTCGTCGAGATCATGCGACGCGAGGGATTCGAACTCACCGTGGGGAAACCGCAGGTGGTCACGCGCATCATCGATGGCGCGGTGCACGAACCGGTGGAGCGGTTGAGCATCGACGTCCCCGAGGACTATCTCGGTGTCGTGACGCAGCTGATGGCGCTGCGCAAGGGACGCCTGGAGCAGATGGTGAACCACGGAACAGGGTGGGTTCGCATGGAATATCTGGTCCCGGCGCGTGGTCTCATCGGATTCCGCACCGAGTTCCTCACCGAAACACGCGGAACCGGACTACTGCACCATGTCTTCGATCGGTACGAACCCTGGCATGGGGAGTTGCGAACACGGCCGACCGGATCGCTGGTTGCCGATCGTGCGGGGCAGGCCACCGGTTTCGCCCTGGCGAACCTGCAGGAGCGCGGCACGATGTTCGTCGGTCCGGGAACTGAAGTCTACGAGGGGATGATCGTCGGCGAGAACTCCCGCTCGGATGATCTCGATGTGAATCCGACAAAGGAGAAGAAGCTCACCAACATGCGCTCATCAACCGGAGACGTCCTCGTGCCGCTCATCCCGCATCGTGTCCTGTCGTTGGAGCAGGCGCTGGAATTCTGCCGCGAGGACGAGTGCGTCGAGGTCACCCCCGAGGCGGTGCGACTGCGCGCGGTACAACTCGCCGCGACCGACCGAGCGAAGAGTCGGTCCCGCCGCAAGTAGCCCCCTGGAATCCGCTCACCAAACGGCCGCCATTCGGTGAGCGGATCGTCTGTACAGCGACCATTTCGTGAGCGGATCCTGGGTATTCCGACTAGGTCAGGTGGGTGAGGAGGAAGTCTCGCTGGGCGAGTAGCAGGTTCTCTGCGACGACCTCCTGGGGTGTCATGTGCGTCACTCCCGACAGTGGAAGCACGCTATGGGTCCGCCCCGCGGCGAGCAGGGCTGAGGAGAGTTGCAGTGAGTGTGCGACCACGACGTTGTCATCGGCCAGTCCGTGGATGAGCAGTAGTGGGCGCTGAAGCCGCTCAGCGTCGAGCAGGAGCGAGCAGTGGTCGTAGTCGTTCGCCGCGACGGCCGGATCACCGAGGTAGCGCTCGGTGTACGCGGTGTCATAGAGCCGCCATTCGGTCACCGGTGCGCCAGCCACCGCGGCGTGGACACGATCCGGCTCGCGCAACACGGCAAGAGCAGCGAGATACCCGCCGAAGGACCATCCGTGGATGCCGACTTGATCGGGGTCGGTGTCGTCAGGATGAGCGGTAAGAACGGCATCGAGCGCGCTGATCTGATCCTCGAGCACCGGCGTCGCGAGGTCGCCGAGAACTGCGCGCTCCCAGGCCGGTCCCCGGCCCGGTGTTCCGCGGCCATCGGCGATCACCACGCAGAAGCCCTGATCGGCCCACCACTGATCGGTGGCGAAGGCGAGGCGGGAGTCGACGACCCGCCGGGCATGCGGGCCGCCATAGGGCGCCAGCAGCACCGGAAGCTTCTTCGAACCCCGAATGTGGTCGCGTGGCCACAGGATCGCGGTCGGCAGAGCGGCCGTGCCAGTGCGAGTGATCGCGACCTCCGGGGCCACGACGGGCTCCTCGGCATACGAGGCAATCTCGGCGAGGGGGATCACCTGTCCATCCCACCGGGCGATCCGAACCGAGGTCGCGACCGAACTGCCACGATCGGTGACCGGGCGCGCGGAACTGATCACGAGGATCCGGTCGGCTCGACGCGCACTGCTCACTCCGGACTCGGCGAGTGGATGCCAGTCGTCAGCATCGAGGAGCACGGGAATCTCCTCGGTCGAATCCGACGATCCGTGCACCAGCATGCCGTCGTCATCGATATCGCTCACCGACCTCACCTGGAAACCGATCGGACTGATTGCGGCACCATCGACGAAGACGCGGTCGGTGTCGCTGTCGGAATCCCGGAGTACTTCGACGAGGCGACCATGTCGGTCGAGTGCGGGAACTCCGGGAACGATGTCGACCCAGGCGTCATCTCGATGCTCGGCGATGACCTCACTCGAGGCCGCGCGGGGATCAAGACGCAGAACCTGCTGGTGGCGCTGATCGCGGCTGAGGATCGCGATGACGGGATCAGCGCCAGCCTCCCGGCCGACATGCACGCTGGTGAGGTAGGGGAAGGCGTCGTGAGCCCAGTCGATGTGGCGGGCGGACTGCTCTCCGGCAGGATCGAGGAGCCACAGGGACACGTCGGCGTTGGGGCGCCCTGCTGCCGGATAGCGCTGCTCCCGGGGAGGTGCTGAGGGGTGGGCTGGATCGGCGATCCACCAGGTGTCCACGGTCGAGTTGTCCACTCGCTCGGCGAGGATCGCCGATCCATCGGCGAGCCACCACCAGCCGCGCATGCGAGAGAACTCCTCGGCGGCGATGAAGTCGGCGAGCCCCCACGTCACCGTGTCCGATTCGGCAGTCGCGATCGTCGACGTCAGTCCTGTCGCGAGGTCGGTGACGATGAAGTTTCCATCCACGACGCTGCCGACTCGTGAACCGTCAGGAGAGATGCGCGGGTCCACGGCCCCGGGGGGAAGGGGCAACTCCCGCGCGATGGGTGCGGCCTGCTGATCGGTTGCCGGCGTGGGGAGATCGACGACGAAGACACGACCGCCCAGGGCGAAGCACGCCGCCGACATATTGGCATCGGTGGTGAAGGCAGCGATTCCCTCGCCCACCTCGCGCATGCGTTCCCGACGAGCACGCTCGGCGTCTGGGATGTTCTCGGTTCCCCCGATCAGGGCCCGGGCGTCGACGAGCCGATGCTCGCGCGGCTCGGCAGGATCCGCGAGATCGAGCAGCCACAGATCGCCGACGGCATCGGTGCCCGACGAACTGCGGACGAACACCACGCGTGCTCCGTCGGGGGCCGGGGTGATCAGGCGAGGTGCGCCGAGCCGGAAACCGCGGGTGCGCGCACGCTGGCGGGGGTAACTCTCCATCCGCTCATCCTGTAGTACTCGGAGCTGTCTTGAACCCTCGGTAGGGTGTCGAACGTGACTGACCGACGCCTCATGCTCGTA
>CAZVCZ010000019.1:0-20350 GCA_964626275.1 uncultured Bifidobacteriaceae bacterium
TCCGCTTGTGGGGAGTGCAAGCCGCCACGCGGTCAGGCGCACGGGTGGGCCTATCAGCTCGACGCCGGGTCCACCTCGTCGAGCAGGCCGGTGGCGACGTTGAAGACGAAACCCCTCACCACATCCGTATGGGGAATGAAGTCATTGCGGCGCACCCGGGTGATCGAACGTTGCACGCTCACGTAGGGATCGGTGAAGGCCTCGATCGGCCAGGTCGGCTTCATCCCCACCTCCTGAGCAAGTTGTTCGGAGAAGGAGTCATCGGTGAACAGCAGTAGTCCACAGTCGGTGTGGTGGATCAGGGCGATCTCGCGCGTTCCCAACTCTCGCTGGCTGATCGTCAGCGACCGGATCACGTCATCGGTGACCACTCCCCCGGCATTGCGGATCATGTGAGCTTGTCCCAGGTTCAAACCCAGCGATGCGAACAGATCGATCCGTGAATCCATGCACGCGACCACAGCAAGGCGGTGCGCAGGCGCCGTGGGGAGCGGACCGGGGAAACCCTGCGCGTATGCACGGTTCGCTGCCACGATCGCATCGATGACCGATCCAACAGAGGCAGCTTCGTCACCAGTCTCCATGCCAGACACAGCGGCAAATGTAGCGACTCGGCGTCACGATGAGCGCAGCCCTACGTGATTTCTCCCCGGAGTCCTGCCAGGAGTTCCACGATCGCGACACCCCATGCACACACGGCATCGGCATCCCCTCCGCGCCCACAGGCCCACCGCGCGACGAGATCGGTCGGACGCACGTCCGCCGGGTTCAAGGTCGCCGGAACGCGTTCAGGGTCCGGGTGTGCAGTGCCCTCGATCGACCGCCACGTCTCCTCGATGCTGACGAGTCCGGCCTCCGCGAGCATGCGGGTCGCCGCACCGTGCCGGTTGCACGGCGACGGATCCGCGGTGATCACTCGAATCGACTCCGGTGCGCACGTTCCCACCAATCCTGCGATTCGGCGATGCCGATCGACCGGGTCGAGCAGGATCACGCCTTCGAGCCCCTGTGGCATCCATCCAGCCACCACCGCGGCGCCGGCGGAATGCCCGATCCCCAGGACCGCAGCATCAGGAGCCCGCTCTCGCAGACGACTGACGACGGTCTCCCCTACGGCCTGCAGGAAGGACTCATCGTGCAATGAATGGCGCGGGGTCCACGATGGGATCGACGCCCGCACCACGAGGACCCCCTGATCGGCGAGCAACTGGGCGAGACCGGAGAGTCGTTCCGGGGTCCGGGCGAATCCATGTTGGAGCACCGCCGCCGCACGAATCAGCCCGCGAGGCTCACTCCACAGCAGCGGCTTCATCCGCACCTTCCAGACTCACCCCGGAGTCATCGGTGTCCCTCGACCGCGAGGTCGTGGGCACCTGGGGGGAGGACACGTCGTAGCGATCCCATGAATCCGACAGCAGGCTTTCGAGTACCTGGGCTTTCAACTCACCCTTTGCGGCGTTGCCCCACAACACCTCTGCCCCGTTGCCCAGGATCAGGGTCACGTCGTTGCGGGTCGTCGCCTCGACCACATCGGTGAGGGTTCGAAGCCACTCGGGTAGCTCCGCCGCCACAGCCAGCGCCGCGGGAATTCCCGCTCCGGTCGCGGCGACGAAGGGAAGATCATCCGGCCTGGACGCCACAACGGTGACGACCATGCCCTGCAGATCCACCAGGTCGAAACCTGTCGGACCCTCGACGTAGGCCACCGGCTCGCGCCTGGTCACATCGATCAGCAGCGTTCGCGGCCATTCGCGCACCACTGACACAGACTGCACCTGCGGCAGCGCGGAGACACGCGCCTCGATCTCGGCCGTCGGGACCCGCAACAGGGGTGTTCCCTCCGGGAGTTCCACGACTGCCTCGACGTCCGTGAGGGGGAACTCACCTGCAGAGGGTGGTGCTTCGCCGGTGACCACGATGCGCACCTCGTCGACGCTCAACCAAGGAGAGAACCATGCCAACCAGACCGCGACACCGATCGTGGGTGTCACCAGGGCCAGCACCCACAACCACCATCGACGTCGTCGGTGGCTGCTCATGGTCCATCCGCCGTGCGTCGATGCAGAGCCTCCACGATCTCCGGCGCGAGCATTCCCACGTCGCCGGCTCCCATGGTGATGACCAAATCTCCCTCACGGACCACGCTGGCCACTCGCTCCGGCACAGCCGACCAGGAGGGTTCGAACACCACGTTCTGAGCCCCGTGCTGCCGAGCTGCCTCCGCGATCACCGAGCCGCTCGCCCCAGGAATCGCTTCCTCACCCGCGGGGTAGACCTCCATGACGATGAGCTCATCCGCGACCGCGAGCGATCGGCCGAAATCCTCGGCGAACGCCGCCGTCCGGGTGTACCTGTGACTCTGGAAGACCACGACGACTCGACCGGATCCTGCCATCTCTCGGGCCGCCTGCATCGTCACCTCGACCTCAGTCGGGTGATGCGCGTAATCATCGAACACCCGGGTGGCACCGATGTGGCCGCGTAGTTCAAAGCGTCGATGCGTCCCCGAGAAAGCTTCCAGACCCTCACGCAAGAGCGACACGGGCTGATCGAGCAGGATCCCGGCGGCGAGAGCCGCGGTCGCGTTCAGCGCGTTATGTCGTCCGGGAACCTGCAGGGCGATCGTGCCGAGCCGGACACCGGTCCGGACCACGTCGAAGGTCCAACCGCGCCCGTCACCCTCTGGTGCGATAGCGCGATCCAGGCGAAAGTCAGCATCCACCGAGGCGCCGTAGGACCACACGGTCGCACCCTTCGCACGGCTCGCCTCGATGAGACGTCGGCTGCCCGGATCATCCGCACATGCAATGAGGGCTCCGCCGCGCGCCGCAGCCTTCTCGGCGAAAGCGGTGAACGCGTCCTCAATGGCAGCAAGATCCGAGAAATGATCAAGGTGGTCTGCCTCGACATTGGTGACGACCGCGATATCCGGATCGAGTTGCAGGAAGGAGCCATCGCTTTCATCAGCCTCGACGACGAAAATATCGCCACTTCCCAGGTGTGCATTCGCACCCGAGGTGTGGAGTTCACTGCCGATAGCAAAGGAGGGGTCCGCGCCTGCGGATTGAAGTGCCACGGTGATCATCGAGGTGGTCGTCGTCTTGCCGTGGGTGCCCGCCACCGCGACTCCACGATGTCCCTTCATCACCTCGGCGAGCGCACGAGCTCGAGCCCACACCGGGATCCCGGCACGCTGCGCGGCATGAAGTTCGGGGTTATCCGCGGGTATGGCCGTTGACGCGACGACGACCGACGGTGGATTGTCCTGCGCCCAGACATCCCCGCTGTGACCGATGGTGATGTCCGCACCCAGGGCCCGCAGTGCACTGACCCGACGGGACTCCTTGGCATCGCTGCCGCTGACCACGACTCCCTGGGCGAGCAGGATCCTCGCGATCCCCGACATGCCCGCTCCCCCGATGCCGACTAGGTGAATGCGGCCCTCCATCATCGATCACCCTTCCGAGTCCGCCTGACCGGTGCCAGACGCGCAGCCGCCAGCACCATGTCGACGAGCCGCTCATCGGCGTCGATCACGGCCTGCGAGCGAGCCCGATCACCCATCCGCCGGCACCGCGGCAGATCGACCACCAGGGGGATCACCTGATCCCTGATCGCCACGGCATCGAAGTCCGCATCGTCGATGAGGACCCCACCGTCGTGGGCGATGATCGGGGCCGCGTTCAACTCCTGCTCGCCGTTGCCCACCGGAAGGGGTACGTATACCGCTGGCATGCCGAGGGCAGCGAGTTCCGCGCAGGTCATGGCCCCCGCACGGCACACCACTGCGTCTGCCGCAGCGAATGCTTCGTGCATCGCCGTGAGATACGGCATCGCGAGATAGGCCGGATCATCCGCTCCGCGCGAAGGGGGCCACGACTCGGGAAGGCCGTGCCCACCGTTGCCGACAAGGTGAATGACCTGAATCCCCGCCGCAGCGAAGTCACCCTGCGCCTGCGCCATCGCCGCGTTGATCCGTCTCGCACCCAGGGATCCGCCGAAGGCCAGAAGGGTGGGGCGATCAGATGCGAGCCCGAGTCGCTGCCGCGCCTTCTCACGAGTCTGTTGACGCTCCTCATCCGACTGAACCGCGAGGTCGCGAATGGATCGCCGAAGGGGCATTCCGATGCGGGTCGCATGGGGCAGGACGCCGTCCACATTCGCCGCTACCCAGGGGGTCAGTCGCGCTCCGACTCGATCGGCCAATCCGGGCCGGGAGTTGGCCTCGTGCACCACGATTGGGATCCGCAGGCTGCGCGCAGCCGCGTAGGCGGGAAAGGCCACGTACCCTCCGAATCCCACGACGACATCCGGTGCTTCATCGCGCAGGGCATCACGCACGGCGCGAATCGATCCAAGAATGCGGCCTGGCGCCCCCAGAGCTTGGCGATTCGGACGCCGAGGCCACGGGTAGGCGGGCACGGCGCGGAAGCGGTACCCGCGCTCCGGCACCAGCGAGGCCTCAATGCCGGTCGATGTTCCCAGCGCAACGATCTCCACATCGGGATCACGCTCACGCAGGGTGTCGGCGAGGGTGAGCGCGGGTTCGACATGACCGGCAGATCCGCCGGCCGCCAGGAGCACCTTCATCGATCGCATGCCTTCATCGTCACGAGGCCTGCGAAAGGCTGTCTGAGTTGCGAGGTGGCGCGGCAATGCCACGGCCCTGACCGCGCGCGAAGGACAGCAGCATGCCAATTCCGATGAGGAGCGGCACGAGCGATGACCCACCATAGGAGACCAACGGCAGCGGCACTCCGGTGATGGGGAGGAGTCCGAGCACCGCACCCATGTTGACGATCGCCTGAACGGCGATCCAGGTGCCGATCCCGGCGGAGGCTAGTCGAACGAAGGTGTCGGTCGACGTCTGGCTGATCCGGAACGCTGCGAAGATGATGACCCCGAAGAGCAGCAGGACGATGAGGGTGCCGACCAACCCGAGTTCTTCCCCGATGACGGAATAGATGAAGTCGGTGTGGGCCTCTGGCAAGGAACCCCACTTCTCTCGGCTCGCACCCAGACCGACGCCCCACCAGCCGCCCGTACCGAGGGCGTACTGCCCCTGGGTGAGTTGCCAACCTTCACCCAAGGGGTCAGCGGAGGGGTCGAGCCACGAGGTGAACCTGCTCATCCGATAGGGGGCGGCCATCGTCAAACCGGCGATCGCCACGCCGGCCACGGCTCCCAGGGCGATGAACAAGCGCAAGGGAGCACCGGCCGCGAACAGGACTCCGGCGATGATCGCAGACAGGATGATGCTGTTGCCGACATCACCGCCAAGCAGTACGAGCAGCAGGATCAGGCCGGTTACCGGCAGGAGCGGTATGAGCAGGTGGGTCCAGCGGTCCAGGATCGACTCCTTGCGCGCCAACAGATCCGCCGCCCAAATCACGACCGCGAGCTTGGCGATCTCCGATGGCTGCAGCCGGAAGGGACCGATGATGTCGATCCAGTTGCGCTGACCGGAGACTTCGACGCCGACGAGAATCACCGCGGCGAGGAGGCCGATCGCCACGATCAGGCTCGGCCACGCAGCCCATCGCCAGGCACGCAATGGCAATCGGGAGCTGATGAGCATGGCGGCGACACCGATCACCGCGAAGAGCGCTTGCCGCTGCGCGAGCGTGTAGACCGATCCATGCAGGCGCAGGCTGACGATGCTCGAGGCGGAGAGCACCATGACCAGGCCGAGTGCGAGGAGAAGGATGGTGGCGCCGAGGAGAAGGTGGAATGTGCCCAAGGGGTGGGCGGCGATGAATCGCCTTGCCGGAGACTCAGGTGGCGGAGTCGATGGTGTGTGAGTCGGCGCAGAGTTGGTGGGGGTCGTCATGAGCCGTGCTCCGTCAATTCCCAGACCGCCCGAGCGAATCGATCACCACGGTCGGCGTAATCCCGGAACATGTCCCACGAAGCGCAACCAGGTGCGAGGAGCACGGTGTCTCCGGGCTCGGCAAGGCGGCTTGCCTGCATCACCGCCTCGGCCATGGCTCCAGTGTCGCTGCGAGTGACAACGACAACGGGGACATCGGGGGCGTGTCGCGCGAGCGCCTGCGCAATGCTGTCCCGATCCACCCCGAGGAGCACGACCGCTCGCAATCGTTCGGCGATCTGCGCCACCAGCTCGGAGAAGTCCTGCCCCTTCGCCATCCCGCCGGCGATCCACACCACCGGCGAGAATGCCCGTAGCGAGGTCGTGGCTGCATGCGCGTTCGTCGCCTTCGAATCGTCCACGAACACCACATCCCCGACGCGTCCCACTCGGGCCATTCGATGCGGCGCTGGGCTGAATCCGCGCAGGCCTTCACGGACTGCACTCGGCGCGACACCGTGCGCTCGTGCCACGGCAGCGGCAGCCAGCGCATCGGCCACATAGGCGGATGCTGCGAAGGGCACATCATCAACAGTGGCGAGTTCCTGTGCGTGGGTCTCACGATCGGAGATGAAGGCCCGATCCACGATGACGCCGTCGACGATCCCGAGCATTCCGGGTGCGGGAACTCCCAGGGTGAACCCGATCGCGCGGCAACCTTCGATGACGTCTGCGTCACGGACCATCTGTTCCGTCGCAGTCTCATCAGCGTTGTAGACACAGGCAACCTGGGCATGTCGATACACGCTCGCCTTATTTCGGGCGTAGTCCTCCATCGAGTCGAAGAAGTCCAGGTGGTCGGGCGCGATGTTGATGCACACGGATGCTTCCGGGGACATCGACGTAACGAAAGGCATCTGAGTGGCGCTCACCTCGACCGCGATGACCTCGAGGGAGTGATCACGGACAGCATCAATGAGGCTCGAGCCGACATTCCCCGCGGCCATCGCCTTTCGTCCATCCGCGGTCAGCATGGAGGCGAGCATGAGAGTGGTCGTGGTCTTGCCGTTCGTTCCGGTCACGCAGAGCCAGGGCGCCGGATTGTTCCTAGGGCGCATCCGCCACGCCAACTCCAGTTCACCCCAGACGGGAATACCGCGGTCGACAGCCGAGGTGATGATGTCGGCCGTCGGGGGGATGCCGGGAGAGACAACGTAGACATCGATGTCATCCGGGCAACTCTCCTGTGTGCCGAGTCGGACTTTGGCCCCGAGCACCTCCAGGATCTGACCTCGCTCTCGTTGCCGTTCGGCGTCTCCGCTATCGAGCACGAGAACGTCTGCGTCGACTTGCAGCAGAGCATCAGCAGCCGCGAAACCCGCAATGCCGAGTCCCGCGACGCATACGCGCAGACCCGTCCAATCGGACTCGACATCGACGAGTTCCGACAGATCACGGCGCCGTGTCATCGCAGCGTCACGCATTGACCCACTCCGCATAGAACAGCGTGAGTCCCGTGGCGATGAACAATCCCTGGATGATCCAGAAGCGCACCACGATCTGGATCTCGGGCCAGCCCTTCATCTCGAAGTGGTGATGCAGAGGAGCCATGAGGAGCAGCCGCCGGTGCAGAATCCGATAGGACATCACCTGCCCGATCACCGAGAGCGACACGAGCAGGAACAGTCCACCGAGCAGAGCGAGGAGCAACTCGGTGCGGCTGGTGATCGCCAATCCGGCGATCGCACCTCCGATCGCCAGAGACCCGGTGTCCCCCATGAAGATACGAGCGGGAGCGGTGTTGTACCACAGGAAGGCGAAGGTTGCTCCCGCCAACGCTGCCCCCAGGACAGCAAGATCCAAGGGGGCCGCGGTGTCGTAGCAGGTGGGACCACCGGTGGAGAAGCAACTCTGGTTGAACTGCCAGATCCCGATCAGGACATAGGAGGCGAACGTCATGGTGGCGGCGCCGGTGGCAAGTCCATCGAGGCCGTCGGTGAGATTTACTCCGTTCGTCGTCGCCGTCACTAGGAACCACACCCAGAGAACGAACAAGGCAGTCGGCAGCACGATGTTCGTGTCGCGCACGAAGGAGATCGCCGCCGAGGCGGGTGTCTCGCCCGCGGCATTGGGGAACTGAAGGGAGAGAAATGCGAAGGCGATCGCCACCGCCGCCTGGCCGATCAACTTCGTTCGAGCCCGCAGTCCCGTCGCCCGTTGCCTGAAGATCTTCAGATAGTCATCGGCAACACCGACCCCACCGAGACCGAGCATCAAGAACAGGACAAGAAGCGCCGAGGGCGTGGGGGCCTGCCAGAAGATGAGGTGGGTGAGCCCATAGGCGATGACAACACCCAACAGGATCGCGACACCACCCATCGAGGGAGTGCCGCGCTTCCCCTCGTGCTCGGGGTAGGGCTCGTTCTCCGTGGAGACTCGTATCGCCTGGGCATAGCCGTGGCGACGGAGGAATCGAATGAGCATGGGGGTCATCACCAGCACGACGACGGCAGCAATGACTCCAGAGAGGACGACGAGTCTCACTCGGACACCTCCCCGAGGAGTGCATCGCTGATGCGTTCCAACCCCACGGCACGCGATGCCTTGATGAGAACCACATCCCCGGGCTCGAGCTGCTGGTTCAGATGCGCGATCGCCGCTTCGGTGTCCGGCACCCAGGCTGCTTCTTCGCCCCACGAGCCCTCGAGGCTCGCCGCGAGGAAGAGAGGGCGGGTCGCGTCACCGACGGCAAGCAACTTGTTGACATCCAGACGCACCACCATCCGACCGAGGGAGTCATGCTCCTCGACCGCGTCCTCCCCCAACTCCCCCATCGCCCCGAGCACCGCCCAGGTGCGCCGGTCGCGTCCCATGGCCACCAGGGCCTTCAACGCCGCTCTCATCGATTCAGGATTGGCGTTGTAGGCATCGTTGATGATCGTCACTCCGTCTGGTCGATGGTGGACCTCCATACGCCACTTGCTCAAGGCCTGCGCCGAACTCAACGCTTGCGCAATGTCAGGCAGAGGCAATCCGGCTGCGATCGCCATGGCTGCCGCAGCCGTCGCGTTCGCGGCCTGATGCTCGCCTGCGATGCGCAAATCCACGTGCGCGCTGTCCTCCCGGTAGTGGATGTCGAAGGAGGGTCGCGCTTCGCCATCGATACGGACATCGCTGAAGCGCACATCGCTCCCGGCAGACTCACCGAAGGTCAGGACCGGCGCAGTGCTGCGATCCGCCTGACTCATCACCAGGGCGTCGTCTGCGTTCGCGATGGCGCGGCCAGAAGCCGGGAGCGCATCGAAGATCTCACCCTTGGCCCGGGCGATCCCCTCGCGGGAACCGACCATGCCCAGGTGAGCGGATCCAACATTGATCAGACCCGCGATATCGGGGCGTCCGATGCCGCAGAGGTAGTCGATGTGGCCGAAACCGCGCATTCCCATCTCGAGGATAAGGAAACGCGTGGACTCCTCGCACTCCAGGATCGTCAGGGGCAGCCCGACCTCGGAGTTAAAGGACCCCTTCGGTGACACCGTCTCACCCGCTGTCGCGAGAACGACGGACAGCAGGTCCTTCGTGGTGGTCTTCCCACTCGAGCCTGTCAGCGCAACGACCGTGATGCTCGTGAGGCTGTCGCGATAGGCGCGCGCAAGTCGCCCGAGGGCCTCCACCGAGTCATCGACCATCACGGCCGGACCCGGGACATCTCGGGAAGCGAGGGTCGCCACAGCGCCCTGCTGCAGCGTCTGCGACACGAAGTCATGCCCATCCACCCGCTCTCCGGGAATCGCGACGAAGAGGCTTCCAGGGCGAACATCGCGGGAATCCGACACGACGCTGGTCACCACTGCCTGATCGGGGTCGTTGACGACTCGTCCACCGACGGCTTCAGCGACGCGCTCCAGGCTCCACGGGATCATGACGCCTCCCGGGAGAGCACAGCGCGGACTTCGACTCGGTCATCGAAGGGATGGATCGTACCTGCCACTTCCTGACCGGTCTCGTGACCTTTGCCGAGGATGATCACGGCGTCACCAGGTTGGGCTTCCGTCAGGGCAGCGGCAATCGCCGCACGACGATCGGCGACCTCCGTCACATGCTCCCGCTCGACACCGTCGATTCCGGCGAGCATCTCTCGCCGAATGTCGGCCGGATCCTCACTTCGCGGGTTGTCGTCGGTCACGAATAGCCGATCGGACCCCTCCGCGGCGATACGACCCATGTGCGGACGCTTCTGTCGATCCCGGTCTCCGCCGCACCCGAGCACCACGATGCGACGCCCCTCTGGTTCGAGCGATCGCAGGACACGCTCCACCGCGTCGGGGCTGTGCGCATAGTCCACGACGATGGTGAACGCCTGGCCGACATCGATGATCTCCATCCGGCCTGGCACCTGGGCCGACGCAACCCCCTGTTGGATCACTCGATCCGTCACCCCAAGTTGATGGAGAATGGCCCAGGAGAGCAGTCCATTCGCAGCATTGAAGTCACCGGCGAGCGGAACAGTCAGTTCATGCTCGTGCCCATCAGCTAGAAGTCGAACGACCTGTCGACCATGCCGATCCGAATGCAACTCAAGGCACGCCACATCCGCGTCCCTGCGCGCATCCATCGAGACGCTGACCGCGGGCACGTCCACCGAGTTGTCCAGCCGGCGGCCTGCCTCATCGTCGACGCAGATGACCGCCTGACGGGTCCGCTGCGATGTGAAGAGCATCGCCTTGGCGGCGAAGTAGGACTCCATGTCGCCGTGAAAGTCCAGGTGATCCTCGGACAGGTGGGTGAACCCGGCAATATCGAAACGCAATCCGTCCACTCGACCGAGCACGAGTGCGTGACTGGAGACTTCCATCACCACGTCGGTGATCCCGCGTTCGCGCATGACGGCGAGAAGGGCGTGCATCTCCGGGGCCTCCGGTGTCGTCCGCACCGCCGGAAGCTCCTCGTCGTGAATCGCCACACCCGCGGTGCCGATGAGTCCGACTCGATTTCCTGCAGCTCGGAGTCCGGCTGCGATCAGATGCGTCACCGTGGTCTTGCCGTTCGTTCCGGTCACTCCGATCAGGGTCATGTCCCGTCCGGGATGGCCGTAGACGGCCGCGGAAACCGCACCGAGGACTCCACGGGGATCATCGGCGACCAGGGCAGGAAGGATCCCGACATCGGCGAGCCCCGCCGGGTCCGTGAGGATCGCGACCGCTCCCCGCTCGATTGCCTCCGGGATGAACTGCCGCCCATGAGCATGAGCTCCCGGCAGGGCGGCGAACAGGTCCCCCGCGCGCACGTCCCTGGAGTCGAGGGTGATCCCCGTCACCATGGTCGATTCGGACCCCACCAGGCGAACGTCGATCCCCGGGGGCACGACTGCCTGCAGGGAGTGGCCGACCGACGTCGGACGCGGCGATCGCTGCGGACTCGACACGTCAGGAGGCTATCCGTTGGAGAGGGCCGGACCGGGTAACGGCGCGACCTGACGGGCCTGAAGTGCGTAGGTCATGACATCGCGGAAGACCGGGCCGGCGAGCTCACCGCCGAACTGCTGAACGGACGGGCGAACGATCGAGACGGCGACGACGAGTTCCGGCGCTTCGATGGGGGCCATGCCAATGAAGGAGCCGATGGTGTCCCCGTTATAGCAACCGCAGGAGGGGTCGATGGCCTGGGCAGTGCCGGTCTTGCCCCCCACCCGATATCCGGGGATCCCTGCCATCGGGGCAGTGCCGCCATCCGCCACGACGGTTTCGAGCATCTCTCGGACCTGGCGGGCGGTGTTCGCCGAAATCACCGGGACTCCGGTGGGCTCGGTAGGCGCACCCGCCGCCGGCATGACGAGCGAGGGGGGTACCCGAACCCCGTCATTGGCGATCGTGGCAAAGACACTGGCCGCCTGGACAGCATTGACCGAGAACCCCTGACCGAAGGTGAGGGTGGGGAACGTCGTGCCCGACCAGTCCGCGGGTGCGGGCAGGAAACCACTCGTCTCGCCGGGGAAGCCCAGTCCCGTCGACTGGCCGATTCCGAACCTGCGGAGGTAGTCGTACATCGCATCGCCCCCGATGGATTCGGCCGCCAGGATCATGCCGATATTCGAGGAACGAGCGAGGGTGGTGGTGAGATCCCAGGTGTAGCCACCATGGGCCCGCGCGTCATGGAAGACCTTGCCGGCACGCGTGAGAGTCGGGGGAATCTCGATGATGGTGTCCGGCGTCATCCCGCCTTCCTCCAGGACCGCCGAGACGGTGATGACCTTCGTCGTCGATCCTGGCTCGAAGGCATCGGTGAGCGCACGATTGCCCAGATTCGCCTGCTCCGCCGCAGCCGGGTCATTGGCATCGAAGGTGGGAGTGCTGGCGAGGGCGAGGATCTCGCCGGTCCGAGGATCCATCACGACGACCGAGCCGCTCTCCGCCCCCGCTGCCGTGACCGCCTCGGCGATGGTGCGCTGAGCGACGTACTGGATATCCCGATCCAGGGTCAGCGTGATCGCCTGGCCGGGAACCGGCTCCTCGCCTGACGTCTGCGCCGTCGGGATCGCGGGGCCGGCGAAACCGCGCTCGAACGTCCGCCAGCCATCGACTCCGGATAATTGCGCGTTCATGGCGTATTCGATGCCACCGAGGCCCTCTCCCTCGGCGCCCACGAACCCCACGACGTTCGCGCCCACCTCTCCCGCCGGATACACCCGCCGCGTGGTGCGTTCGGAGAAGATGCCCGCGAGACCGAGATCATCGATGCTTCGCCAGGTCTCCGGGGTGAGATCCTTTGCCACGTATACGAATCTGCGATCACCGCTCAGGCGCTCAGCGACCTCCGACACCTGCATGCCGAGAAAGGGAGCGAGCTCCTGCGCAACTCGGTAGGGCTCTGCGATGAGTGTCTGATCAGCGGTGATGTGTCGAGCTTCGACGGTGCTCGCCAGCGGTGCACCATTCCGATCAGTGATCTCTCCTCGATCAGCCAGCACCGTCACTGTGCGAAGGCGTTGATCAACGGCTGCAGCGGCCAGGGCATCGCCCCTGAACGCCTGCAGTTCCAGCAGACGACCGGCGAAGATCGTGAGGATGAACAGGCAGATCACGATGAGCGCACCCGCCCGCTTCCGCGTGCTGCCGAGGCGTATGCGGCTCGCAGGACGGTTGGACGTCGATGCGGGTCGCCGCGTCGGTGCAGTTCGAGGACGCGTCGGTGCGGGGGCGCTCATGGCGTGACCTCGTCGGTGACCGGCTCGTCGGTGACCACGTCCTCGATCACGACCTCGCCCTCGGTCACCACCTCGTCGGTGACCGGCTCATCGGTGACCGGCTCGTCGGTGACCACCTCCTCAGTCACCATGTCTTCGGCCGTGATGTCTTCGGCCGTGATGGCTTCGGCCGTGACGTCTTCGGTCGTCACGTCCTCGGTCACCGGCTCTTCGGTGATGGGAGCTGGTTGCGGGATGGGGTTTCCCAGAATCTGGCCATCCTCGAGGCGGAGGAACACCGGAACATCCTGGGGCACCATGCCCAGAGCGCGAGCTGCTTCTTCCACCCGCGCGGGGGCCTCAGCCCGGGAGAGTTCTTCGCGCAACTGCTGCTCGGACTCGATGAGGGTTGCGCGCTGCTGCTGCAGATCGCTGAGGACGAAGGCACCCTGCGCCAACGTCGTGTTGATCCACAGCATCGCGAGAAGTCCCGCGGTGAGGATGACAAGGATCACCGCGACGAAGACCCCGGTCCGAGCCCGCGGCGTCGCCCTCGGCGGGCGCGGCGGAGTGGTCGGAGGTCCCTCACGACGAGGGCGCTGCTGTGGAGGTGCACCCCGCCGATGCGAGGTGGGAGTGCTGGGGCGCCGGCTGGTCCGCGTCGTACCGGGGGCCCGCGCCACCACGATGGTCTCGGCGTTGGCGCTCATGCCGCGATCCGTTCGACGGCTCGCACCCGCACACTCGCCGATCGGGGATTCGACTCGATTTCGGATTTATCGGCTTTCACCGATCCGCGCGTGACGTCGAGCAACCAGGGATTGAGGTGATCGGGAACGACCGGCAGTCCGGGAGGAACGTCCGGGTGGAGACCGGGCTGACACGCTCGCTTGACAATGCGGTCTTCCAGGGAGTGATAGCTCATCGCCACCAATCGACCGCCAACATCAAGCCGGTCCAGGCTTGCGGGGATCGCTCGCTGCAGGACCCGGAGTTCGTCGTTGACCTCGATGCGCAGGGCCTGAAAGGTCCGCTTGGCTGGATTGCCACCGGTTCGACGGGCAGGCGCGGGGATGGCTTCACGGATGAGGTCGACCAGTCGAGCGCTGGTCTGCCACGGCTGATCCGTGCGAGCCGCGACGATGCGTTCCGCGATTCGTCGGGCGTAACGTTCCTCGCCATACTCGCGAAGGATGCGCGTCAATTCCGTCACCGGATAGGTGTTGAGAACCTCGGCGGCCGTCAGCCCTTCGGACTCTGGATCCATACGCATGTCCAGCGGCGCATCGACGGCGTAGGCGAAACCTCGGTCCGCTCGATCGAGTTGCATGGAGGACACACCCAGGTCGAACAGGATGCCCTGGACTCGGCCGATGCCCAGACCGTCGAGAACGTCGGGGAGCTCGTCGTAGACCGCATGGATGAGGGTGATTCGATCAGCCCACGGGGACAGGCGCTCCGCGGCGATAGCCAGGGCTTGTCGATCCCGATCGAGTCCGACGACTCGGCAGGACGCGACCTCCGCAAGGATCGCGGCGCTATGCCCGCCAAGGCCCAGGGTGGCATCCACGAGAACCGAGCCGGGAATCTCCAGCGCGGGCGCCAGCAGGGCCACGATCCGCTCCCGAAGGACCGGCACGTGGCCGATTCCCTCGTTCGCGAGCGGATCGTCGGCCGTCATCGACTATCCCCAATGTCCGGCGATACCCGACGCCACCGCGAGCACCGCCGCGGTCAACGCGCCGGCACCGACCGCGATGACGGTGCGGCGTGCGGCCGGGGGCACCCGGCGAACCGCGCGGCGAGTTGCATCCCAGCGCTCGGGGTTCGTGGTGCTCTCGATGTCGATGAGGGTGGTCACGGTGGGGATGGTTCCTTTCGGTCACAAGGACGTGGATGGAGAAGTGATCTGCTGGTCGGTGAGTGACGCTTCGATCAGGTCCCCTCCCGCGTGTGGATCCGGTGGTCCCTGGCACCGGGGAAGTGATGCCAGGTGTCGCACTCCACGCGGGGGGAGGCCTCATCGCCGCGTCACATGAGCCCCGGCACCACCTCCACCTCGAGTCCGCTGAAGGCGTCTTCCTGGCCGGCGAGGTAGTCGGTCCAGGTGGTGGCATCCCAGATCTCGCAGGTCGAGCCGTTACCCACCACGATCACGTCGCGGTCCAGACCGGCGTACTCCCGCAGGACCGTGGGCACGCTGATGCGGCCCTGCCGATCGGGCACCTCGTCGGAGGCACCGGAGAACAGCACGCGCAGATAGGCCCGCACTCGGGCATCCGAGCGGGAAGCTTCATTCAGCCGTTCCGCGTAGGCGGCGAACTCCGCCGCAGGCCACACCACGACCGATCGATCCTGGCCCTTGGTGAGGACAACCCCACCGGCAAGGCCATCGCGGAACTTGGCGGGGAGGACCAGGCGCCCCTTGTCATCGAGGCGGGGGGCATGCGTGCCGAGGAACATCGCAGCACTCACCTCGCCTCGGTCGCAACCATCCCGGCGGGACCGCCGAGAACAGGGTCGTCACCCTGATCCCGCCACTTTACTCCATATCCCTCCACAATCAACCCTCTAGCCCCAAAATCCCTGCTCTCCCTCCCCCGCGACCCCACCTGAATCCGTGCATCAGCGAGAACTCCCCCATGCGGCTGCCCGAAACGGGATTAATCCCGCATTCGGCAACCACTCAGGGGACTTCTGGAGGGACATCCGCCGGCGTCCGCATGGTGGACATCCCGCGAGGCACTCGCCATGCTCGGCCTCGCCGCGAAGTGGTCGCCAGAAGCCTGGGCGGGGAGGGGGAGAATCACTGTGAACTACGTGATCGGCCTTCTGCCGTGGGTGGCGTTTCTCTCGGGGTCGTGAGTGTCCAGCGCATCCGAGTCACCGTCGACAACGAGCACTGGTCGGCCGTCGAGCGCCTCGTGGCCACCAAGGGTTTCGCCGATGCCGGCGCTACCGCCCGGGATGGTGCGGTCTATCTCGGCGACATCCGTATCGAATTGGTGGCCTAACTCCGCGGCAGTGGCGCGTAGGAGCAGGTCAGCGTTCCGCCCGGCGCCACCCCGGTGAGGAAGTAGCGCGTCACCGTGTCGTTGACGCAGGTGGACGGCGTCTGCAGGTACGTCACGTGCTGGGTGCCCTCATAGGTGATGAACGTCGATCCTGCGAGGTAGCCGCTGATCTGCTTGCCCCCCCACCACGGAGTGCGGGTGTCCCCGATCGAGTTGATGATGATCGGCGGAGTAGGCAAGGAATAGGGGCGGGCGATATTGCTCGGCTTGCGCACCATGCTCTCGGGAAGCCCAATGCAGCTGGTGCCCTTGACCATCACGATCAGCCCCGCATACACCGAGTTGTTCTCATAGGCCGACTCCGACATCGCGGCGAGGGAATCCAGGCTGGGGGCACCATCGAGGTCGGAGCAGTTGATCATGTCGATGTTGAACCCACTCGATTCATCGGTGAGCTCTTCCAATGTCTGAAGTCCGCGCTTCATCCGCTGCACACCCCGCTCCGCCTTCGCCGGATTCGGGTGGAACAGCGCCCGGTAGGCACCATTGATGACGTCGACGATCCCCGGATAGGCCGTCTGGTAGGAAATGTTCGGGAAGATCAGTGACATCACCTCCCAGCGCGTGATCGTGTCGTCGCCGTCTCCGATCACACGTCGATTCAGCGTATTCAGCACCCGGTTGAATTTCGCCGGCATCTTCTTGCCGAATTGCGAGCCGAATTGCTCGGTGGCGTAGGCGAAGGACCACGTGTCCATGCCCGCCCAAGTCCGCAAGCCCATGTTCGCCGACCAGGATCCGTCGAGCACGAACGTCCGCAACCGATCGGGGAACTCCCGGGCATACCAGTAGCCGATCCGGGTTCCGTAACTCATCCCCCAGTAGGTCCACTGTTCCTCACCGAGGGCCTCGCGCATCGCGTCGAGGTCGTGAATGACCTGCCAGGTGCCCAGATAGGGCGCAACCTCAAGATTGCGCTCGTAGCAATCGGTCTTGCCGGGCGAGACGGATTCGACGTAGAACTCGGTGAACGCGCGCCAATCCACCGGGCCGGTGTCCGGCGGCTGATAGGGATTCTCCGGTGCCGGCGTCGGCGCCACACCACAACCGGTGAGTTGCGGGGTGCTCAATCCAATGCCACGGGGATCCCACGCCACGAAGTCGAATTGCTTCCGCATCTGCTCTGGCAGTTGACCGTAGGTCCCCGATGCGGCAACCAGGCCCGACTCCCCCGGGCCACCGGGATTGAAGGTCATCGCACCGATCCGGTCCCGCGCTTTCCCCGTCGCCGGCTTGACCGCCATCGCAATGCGTGAGGTCAGGGTGTCGTCGAGGTTGTCCCAATCGCGCGGAACGACGAGGGTGTAGCAGTCCCAGCCGTCGAGACTTTCGTCGTCGCAGGCGCGCTCCTCCAGCGACCAGCGCTGCTCGGGCACATCCTCGGCGAGTACCGGAGGGACTGTGACAAGGGCCGCCCCCACTAGGCCCAGACCAACAAGACCACTCATGACCGAACGAGGAATGAAGGACATGGCCGCGACCGTATCAGTGATACCTCATTCGAAAGGGATATTGCTGCAGACGCCCTCCATGTCGATGAACGACCAGTACGACGCCACGTTCGGCATTCCGGCGGTCATAGTTGATAGGGAGGTGCAGCGACCACCGTGAGGTCGGCGGTGAGATCCCCGGTCATGTTGACCGTGAACTCCGTCGAACCACCCGCAGCGATGTCGACCGTGGTCCCTCCCCCGCCGACCACGGATCCACCCGACACCAGTAGCCCGGTGACCCAGGCCATGGTGAGTGCCTGATCGGAGCTGTTCGTCACGGTCCCGGACACCGACCCCTCCGTCGCCGTCGTTCCGCTGATCGCCAGCGTGGCGGAACCGAAGGTCGAAGGCGACGTGTCGATCCGGGTGATCTCGATGCTGGCAACCTTCTCGTCTTCGGGAACGCCGAGGAAACCACCGGAGATGCCGCCCTGGGATCCGGCGACCACGACGGTCCACATCCCGGGGTTGGAATCCACGATCTCTCCCGCGGCGTTGAGTGCGTTGACGTCCATATCGACGCGCACCGCCTCACCTGTCGGGTTCTCCAGCAGGACACCCCAGCCCCAGGACTTCTCACCCAGGCCGATGTTGTTCCACGTTCCCGTGGCGATCACCTGCACACCGGCATCGGGCGCGGGCCCGGGAGTATCGCCACCGTCGGTGGAACCGCCATCGGATCCGCCGCCGCAGGCAGCAAGGGCGAGGGCGAATAGGGCAGCGCCCGCGAGGCGCGCAGAGATCCTCATGCGCGATTGCTACCGCATCATCAGACGGAAATCAACGACCACGGCCAGACGGTTCCTCGCCTCCTGCCGTCACGGTCACGATCACCCCGGTGACTGCCGCGTTACCACTCAGAGGATCGAAGGCCCGCGTCGAGATGATGTCGTTCACGCTGGCCGCTCCGGTCGACTCAGCGACACGCCAGCGGGTGCCAGTGCGCGCGTGACCCCACCCGTGGGGCAAGCTCACGACCCCGGACATCACAGCATCCGTGATATCGACCTCGACCTCGATCTCGCCAATCTCAGACTGCACCCGCACCTGTTGGCCCGCAGCGATACCGCGGGATTGGGCATCCTCGGGGTGCATGAGCAGCGTGCCCCGATTGGTGCCGCCGACGAGTCGCGGCAGGTTGTGCATCCAGGAGTTGTTGCTGCGCAGATGACGTCGACCGATGAGCAGGAGGGTCGAGTTCTCTCGCTGATCCTGTGTCAGCAGCGAGCGCAGCCTGTGTCGATCAGCCACCAACACCGGATGATCGAGGCGGATCACTGAACCTTCGGTCATCAGCCTCTTCGGCAGGACAGGCTCGAGGGGGCCAAGGTCGATGCCGTGCAGGGATCGCCGGATCTTGGCGAGTGAGAGCGCCTCCCGACCCTTGCGAACACCCCAGGGACCGATGCGCAGGGCAGCATCGACGAACCGGCGCGGAAAGAAGTTGCCTCGCAACCGGTGTGCCACACTCGCCCTCACACGGCCTTTGCGATCGGCTTCGATGCGCCGGAGAAGTTCCAACAAGATGTCCGCATCGCTTCGGGAATCTGGAGCGGGCTCGAGTACGCGTTCACCGAAACGAACGTGGTTGTGCACGCTCACAGCCCCGAAGACGACGTCGAACTCCTCGCGTTCCAAAAGCGCCGTCGGCGGCAGGATCACATCGGCATGCCGTGTCGATTCGTTGAGGTAGTAGTCGACGGCAACACAGAACTCCAGGTCTGCGAGTGCCTCATCCATCCTGCGACCGTCCGGAACGCTCAGCACCGGATTGCCCGCATACAAGATCATGGCGCGCAACTGTCCATCGCCGGGAGTGAGGATTTCGTCGGCGAGCGTGATGCTTGGAAACTCCGCGGCGAACTCCGGAATCCCCCGGACCCGCGAACGCCAGCGGTCGTAACCGATGAGATCCGTCGTCTTCGCCCCGATGACCGGAAGATCGAAGGCGGGCAGCGCAAACATCCAGCCACCGACAGCATCGAGACGACCGGTCAGGATGTTCAGCGCATGCACCAGCGAATACGCCGTTGTTCCGTATTCCGTCTGGCACACCCCGAGTCGCGCATAGGCCGCCGCGGTCGGCGCAGCAGCGAACTCCCTGGTGAGTCGACGAATAGTCTCGGCTGAGATCCCCGTGCGGTCTGCCACGACCTCGGGAGTGAAGGGAAGAACCCACTCTCGGATGGATTCCACTCCTTCGACGTAATCCACCGACGTTCCCAGATCGACGAGATCCTCGGCGAACAGCGTGTTCACCATGGCGGCGAGCAGGAGCACGTCGGTTCCCGGCGTGATGAAGTGATGCTCATCCGCGAGTTCAGCGGTCTCCGTGCGTCGCGGGTCGATGACGACAAGTCGCCCACCACGGGATCGCAGCTCACGGAAACGTCGGCGCACATCCGGCGCGGTCATGATGCTGCCATTCGACACCACCGGATTGGCTCCGATGACGAGCAGATGATCCGTGCGGTCGATATCGGGGACCGGCAACAGCAGCGGCGAACCGAAGAGCAGATAGCTCAGCAGGTGCTGCGGTTGCTGGTCGACGCTGGCGGCGGAGTATCGGTGCCGGGTGCCCAGCGCCTTCAGCAGAAGCGGAATCAGGGTGACCGGAGCCCATCCGTGGGTGATGGGGTTGCCCAGGTACATTCCGATCGAGTCATCACCGTGGCGCCGGCGGACATCGAGGAGCCGCCGGGCAACGAGGTCGAAGGCGGCATCCCAACTGATCGGCTCCCAGCCACCGTCCTCCCGCTTGCGCAGGGGATGCCGCAACCGATCAGGGTCG
>CAZVCZ010000020.1:0-20349 GCA_964626275.1 uncultured Bifidobacteriaceae bacterium
CGATCGCTGGCATTTGCCGGCAGCGGACTACTGCTCTGCCCTACTCCGTCCGCAGTCGAGTCCTGCGCGTCATCGGCGTCGTGGTGCACCCGTCGATGGTTCCACAGCTGCACCCACTACCGTGCGAGTCTGAGAAATCAGGGACGCATGGCAATGCGGGAGAGCCGGGGCACACCTCACCGGCGCCCACCACAGCGAGGAGGTCCGACATGGCGGAGACCAGGGGAGAGGCACAGCGGCGGGCGCTAGTGACCGGAGGCAACCGCGGTATCGGATTCGCCATCGCGCGAACGCTGCAGGGTGCAGGGCTCGACGTCATCGTCGGCTCGAGATCGGGCCAGGCCCCCGAGGGGCTCGTGGCGGTGGAACTCGACGTCTCATCGACCACTTCGGTGGACGCGGCTTTCGCCCGGGTCGAGGCGGAACACGGTCCTGTTGACATCGTGGTGGCGAATGCGGGCATCACGCGGGACACCCTCCTTCTCCGGATGTCCGATGACGACATTGAGGAAGTGCTCCAGACCAATCTCGTCGGTGCAATCCGCTGCGCGCGTCGTGCAGCCAAGGGCATGGTGCGAGCGCGGCGTGGACGGATCATCATGATCTCCAGCGTGGTCTGGGCGCTTGGATCGGCCGGCCAGGTGAACTATGCGGCTGCGAAGGCAGGCATGATCGGGGCAGCACGATCGTTAGCGCGCGAGCTCGGTTCGCGAGGGATCACCGTCAATGTAGTCGCGCCCGGATTCATCGAGACGGACATGACAGCTGATCTTGACGAGGAGCACAAGGAGGCGATTCTGTCGGGTATTCCGACGGGTCGATACGGCGATCCGGCTGAAGTGGCCGCGACCGTCCGGTTCCTCGCCTCAGATGAAGCCGCCTACATCAACGGTGCCGTCATTCCCGTCGACGGCGGACTGGGAATGGGACACTGACATAGCGCGGTATTCAATGACCCACTCCAGGAGGGACGCCGGCGTGATGTCGACTCACCAGGTAGATACGACGACGGGGATGTTCACAGATCGCACGATCCTGGTGACGGGGGTGCTGACCCACCAGTCCATCGCATTCCACATCGCGCGACTGGCCCAGGAACAGGGTGCGACGGTCATCCTCACCTCCTTCGGTCGAGCGATGTCGCTCACTCGGCGCGCAGCCGGTCGCCTGCCCGCCGAAGCGGAGGTGATCGAACTCGACGTCACAAGTAATCAGGATCTGGAGTCACTCGCCGAACGCCTGGCACCGCACACCGCCCAACTCGACGGGGTCGTCCACTCCATCGGATTTGCACCTGAGTCCGCCCTCGGGGGGAACTTCCTGAACACCGACTGGGCCGATGTTGCGACGGCGATGGAGGTCTCAGCTTTCTCGTTGAAGTCGCTGGCGATCGCCTGCCGTCCCTTGATGCCCACGGGCTCGGGAATCGTGGGGCTCGACTTCGATGCAACGAAGGCCTGGCCCACCTATGACTGGATGGGTGTCTCGAAGGCAGCCCTCGAAGCGACCGCGCGGTACCTGGCCCGAGACCTTGGCCGCGACGGCATCCGAGTCAATCTCGTCGCAGCCGGTCCCATTCGGACAATGGCCGCCAAGAGCATTCCCGGATTCGAGGAGTTCGAAAATGTGTGGGGAGATCGAGCGCCGCTGGGATGGGACGTGGAGGATCCTGAACCAGCCGCTCGTGCTTCTCTGGCACTCCTGTCGCCCTGGTTCCCCGCCACGTCCGGAGAGATCATCCACGTCGATGGCGGCTTCCACTCCCAGGGCGTGTGACTGACCTGATGAGCCGTCACCTCATCCTCCAGCGACATGCCAAGTCCGACTGGCCGGTGGGGGTGGCGGATCTGGAACGACCACTGTCGACGCGCGGAGTTCGGGATGCGCCGGCCGCGGCTCGTTGGGTCGAGGCCAACTGTCCACCCGTCGATGTCATCTTCGTGTCGCCCGCTCGACGGACACGACAGACGTACGACCTCATCATCGCGGAGTGGGGACGGCAGGCGACGACCATTGTGGATCAGCGTGTCTATGAGGCCAGCGTCACCGATCTCATCGACGTGGTGCACGACATTTCCGATGACATCGGCACCGCGATGATCATCGGTCACAATCCCGGTCTGGAACTGCTAGCCGCGCAGTGGCCACAGACGGCCGATCGGTCGGCGAGCGATCGACTAGACACCAAATTCCCCACATCAGCTGTCGCCATGATCTCGATGAGCGGTTCGTGGGCAGACCCACGGGCACGACACCTCGAGCAGGTCGTGGTGCCCCGCGGCGCCATCTAGCTCGGGGCGGCATCGATTCCGGGACGACGCACCTCGACCCCATTCGCGCGATCGGCCTGCTCGACCTCAGCCCGGGTGACGCCGAGGAGGAAGAGGATGGAGTCTAGGAAGGGTCGCGTCACGGAAGTATGCGCTGCAGCCCTCACCGCCGGCTTGGCGTTGAAGGCAACCCCGAGACCAGCGGCAGACAGCATGTCGAGGTCATTGGCACCGTCGCCGACGGCGATCACCTGGGGTAGCGGCACATTGAATTCCTGTGCGAACTCCTCGAGAGCTGCCCTCTTCGCGTGCCGATCCACGATGTCTCCGACTACCCGACCCGTGAGACGGCCAGCCTCGATCTCCAGCACATTCGCCCGAACGCGATCCACTCCGAGTTCCTCGGCGAGGGGATCGATGACCTGATGGAAGCCGCCGGACACAAGGCAGACATGGAAGCCAAGTGACTTCAACGTTCTGATGAGCGTCCGCGCTCCAGGAGTGAGATGAAGTGACTCCTGGACGGTACGGATGACACTCGCGTCGAGTCCCTTCAGCGTCGCCACACGCTCGGTGAGCGATGCGGCGAAGTCCATCTCCCCACGCATGGCTGCTTCGGTGATCGCAGCGACCTCGGCGCCCATCCCCGCGTGGCCTGCGAGAAGATCGATGACCTCATCGGTGATGAGAGTCGAGTCGACGTCCATGACAATCAGTCGCTGGCCGCGTCGGGTGAGGCCGGCTTCCTGTACCGCGATGTCGACACCGAGTTCCGTGGCGAGGGGGCCGAGCAGTAGTCGGAGCGGCTCGACCTCAGCGCCGGAACCCTCGAAGACCACGGCGGTAACCGGGTAGTCGGCAATGCGACGAATCCGATCGATATTGCCGCCCTGGGAACTGATGGTCTCGGCGATGCGCGCGACGGCGCTCGGTCGAAGCGGGGATCCCATCACGGTGATGTGCACCCTCGGTCCTGCATCCGACACGGACTCTGCGGAGCCGACGATCGTCTCGGCCTCCATGCCGAGATCGCTGGCGACCGCATGAACGGTCGCTCGGACATCGCCTCGGGTGTCGGCATCGACACCGAGTAGGACCGCAAGCACCAGGCGACCGTGGACGATGATCTGCTCCATATCGAGCACCGTGACCCGATGCTGGCACAGGGCGGTAAACAAGGTTGCCGTCACACCGGGGCGATCACGTCCGGTCAGGATTACCAGGACGGTTCCGGTGTCGCTCACAAGTCCTCAGCCTAGTGGTCGCGTCGCTCAGTCACGATGCCACGACGGCGATGACACGGCGACCTCGATGGCTCGGCGGCTCCAACGATCCAGGTCATCGAGCACCGCTCGCCGTTCGCGATCGTCGGACAGTGTCACGATGGGCGCATCATCCATCGCGGCGATGTCTCGCATCCACGCCAGGTTCACTCCTCGGGCCATCAGAGATCGTCGCCGGGGGTCCATCGACCGTGGCCACCATCCTTCCCGCCATGACTCGGTGCCGGCGTCCCAGGCGTCACGGGCCTGCTGTCCGAGGCCGGACAGACCAAGGTCGGCCAGCCGTTCCTCTGATTCCAGGATCGCGCGGCGAAGTACGCGATCGGCCTCCGCTGGATCCGCACCATCACCGGGCAACGCCGTTCCAAAGGCGGTAGTCGGCTGTGACCCCACCCCCCACATCAGCAAACCCTCATGGAGGCGTTGGGGAATCATGATCACGTCATCCCGGTCGCCCGAGGAGTTCACACGCAGGGCCACGGTGGAGTCAAGCGCGCCCTCGAGCAGATGAGGTGATGAAGACAAGCCGCGGGGATCCCCTGCACGGGGGAGGAGGAGACCCACGTGCACTGCTGATTCGTGAGAATGGATGCCGAGAAGATCCATGAGCGATGGCATATCCAGGTCAGCACCCTGGTTGTCGAGGTGTCCCACTCGATCGGCGATGGTCTGATCGATCTCGCCAAGCACGCTCACCCGATGCTCTTGCACATCGGTGAGCCAGGTCGTCGGCATGGACCCGCTGTTCGATCCACGGTCCTGGATCCACGCTGCCACGCGGGACGCCCATAGGCGCAACTGCCAGGTGCGCGACAGGTCCGACAGGCGCGCGTCAGGTGCCGACCCGACCGGGTAGCCTGCAGGCGAACCAGGGCTGCGATCCACGACAGGACCGTAACCTGCGGTGCTCTCTTCGCAACGAAAGGGATAGGCGTGGTCGAGGTCATCCACATGTCTGGAGTGACCGTGCGACGGGGTCGCGCGCTGCTTCTCGACTCAGTCGACTGGGTGGTCGAGGAAGGACAGCGCTGGGTTGTCCTGGGTCCGAATGGGGCGGGGAAGTCAACCCTCGTGCAGGTGGCGGCCACGCAGATGCATCCGACCCAGGGCGTGGTTGTCGTCCTCGAGGAGTATCTCGGGCTGACCGATGTGTTCGACCTTCGTCCGCGCATCGGGCTGGTCGGTGCGGGTCTCGCTGCGGCCATCCCGCGACGCGAATCCGTTCGTGACGCCGTCGTCACCGCGTCGTGGGGCGTGACCGGAAGGTGGCGCGAGGAATACGACCAGGCGGACTGGGATCGTGCTGATGCGCTGCTGGAGCAATGGGGGATGGCCCACCTTGCGAACCGAACCTTCGGGACTCTGTCTGAGGGCGAGCGGAAGAGGACACAGATCGCCCGGGCACTGATGTCGGATCCAGAGCTGCTGCTTCTGGACGAGCCCACCGCGGGACTTGACCTCGGTGGCCGGGAGGATCTCCTCTCACGTCTCGCGGCGATGGCACAGGATTCTGGCGCACCGACGGTCGTGATGGTGACGCACCACGTGGAGGAGATTCCCTCGGGAACCACACATGCGCTGCTGTTGAGGGATGGAGGCAGCATCGCCGCAGGCCCGGTTGCGCAGGTCCTCACCGATGAGATTCTGACGAACACCTACGGGATCGGAATCCATATTGAGTCGAGGGCGGACCGGTGGACCGCACGGGCAGCGGATCACGCATATCGAGGTTAGCCTGGAGGGGTGGATCCCTGGATCTGGTGGGCGATTGCCGCGGCCGGCCTGCTGGTCGCGGAGGTCGTGACGGGTGGGGCGCTCATTTTCGCGATGTTCGCTGCGGGGGCGGTGATCGCAGCGGTTGTCTCGGGTGTGTCCGGGTCCCTGGAATGGTCTGTGGCGGCCTTCGCCGTGGGCTCCCTCCTCGGACTGGTGGGTGTCCGACCGATCGCACGGCGTCACATGCGGCCAGCGTTGACGATGAGATCGGGAACAGCGGCCCTGGTGGGCACCGCGGCCGTCGTCCTCGAACCCGTGGATGGGCGAGATGGGCGCATCAAGTTGGCCGGGGAGATCTGGTCGGCTCGGGCTTTCGACGGTGATAGCCAGTTCGAGCCGGGTCAGACCGTCTACGTGCTGGAGATCGAGGGAGCCACCGCACTCGTGGCCGAATAGGCACAGCGAACTGGACAGGACTCGCAGGGCAGGACTAGTAGGGCAGGACTAGCAGGGAAGGACAGGCCATGGAACTCCTCATTCTCCTGATCGTGATCGGGATCCTCGTCATCGTGGTGATCTCGGCATCGGTCAAGATCGTGCCGCAGGCGCACGCGAGCATCGTCGAGCGGTTGGGTCGCTATCAGCGCACGCTCAACGCGGGAGTGGCCATCATCATCCCGTTCGTCGATCGTTTGAAGCCGCGCATCGATCTACGTGAGCAGGTCATCTCCTTCCCGCCGCAACCAGTCATCACCGAGGACAATCTTGTGGTGGGGATCGACTCCGTCATCTACTTTCAGGTGACCGATCCGAAGTCGGCGACCTACGAGATCGCCAACTACCTTCTCGCGATCGAGCAGTTGACCGTCACCACCCTGCGCAATGTCATCGGTTCGATGGATCTGGAGAAGACACTCACGTCCCGGGACAGCATCAATGCCGCCTTGCGCGGAGTTCTGGATGAGGCAACCGGCAAGTGGGGAATCCGGGTCAACCGGGTGGAGTTGAAGGCGATCGATCCCCCCGACAGCGTTCAGCAGTCCATGGAGAAGCAGATGCGCGCGGAGCGGGACAAGCGCGCGGCGATCCTCACCGCCGAAGGTGAGAAGCAGTCGGCGATCCTCACTGCCGAGGGAGAGAAGACGGCCGCCATCCTGAGGGCGGAGGGACAGGCGCGTGCCGCGGTTCTGACCGCGGAGGGTGAATCGGAGGCCATCCAGAAAGTGGTCGATGCCATTCGACGTGCGGAGCCGGATTCCGCAGTCCTCGCCTATCAGTACATCCAGGCGCTGCCCGAGATCGCATCCGGGGACGCCAACAAGGTGTGGCTGCTGCCGAGTGAACTCAGTGGTCCGATGGAACACCTCGCCAAGGCGTTGAAGCCCAACACTCACGGTGCCTGAATCGGTGCCTGATCCGGTGGGGCCCCGCGCTCGGTGGATCTTCGGGGACCAACTGGGGCCTCACTTCATTGATCCTGCTTCGTCGCAGGTTGCTTCCCGCGATCTGCCCATCATCCTGATCGAATCCACGGCTGCGCTGCGTCGGCGGGATTACCACTGGGCGAAGGCGCAACTCATGTGGTCTGCCATGCGGCATTGCGCGCGCGATCTGGAGGAGCGCGCCGTCTATATCCGCGCCGATACCTACCGCGAGGGATTGGGGCAGGCTGCACGAAGACTCGGTATCGAGGCGAGTGACATCGTCGTGAGCGATCCGACCTCCTACGCCGCTCGACGGTTGGTGCGCCAGCTGGGTGTGCAGGTGGAACCCTCCCGCGGATTCGTGACCAGCGAACGCGACTTCGCCGATTGGGCGGCGTCTCGGGGCAGAAAGCGACTCCTGCTGGAGGATTTCTACCGGGCTGCCCGACGGCGGTGCGACGTCCTGATGGACGGGGATGAACCGACGGGTGGGCGCTGGAACTTCGATGCGGAGAACCGACTGTCGCCACCCAAGGGGGAGCGGACGCTCGGGCTCCCTGAGCCATGGTGGCCCACCGAGGATGACATCGACGAGGAGGTCCGTGCCGATCTGTCCGCTGCCGTGGGGGCGGGGGAGATCCGACTGGTCGGTGCAGCGGGGCCGCGGCGTTTTGCCGTGACTCGCGCAGAGGCGCTGCACGTGCTCGAGGACTTCGTGCGGCATCGATTGTCCGACTTCGGCCCGTATGAAGACGCGGTCATGCGCGATGACTGGGTGATGGCTCACTCCCTGCTGTCGGTTCCGATGAACCTCGGCCTGCTCGATCCGATGGAGGCCATTGAGGCCGTAATCGAGCAGTGGGACGGAGGTGACGCGGGACTGTCCAGCGTCGAGGGCTTTATCCGCCAGGTGATGGGGTGGCGTGACTACGTCTGGCACCTGTACTGGCATCTCGGGGAGGACTACGTCACGCGCAGCAATGCGCTCGATGCGCGGACGGCCCTTCCGGAGTGGTGGACCGATCTCCGAGGTGACAAGGTCACGGCCTCGTGCCTGTCGTCGACGTTGACCGATGTGCATGAGCGAGGGTGGGCACATCACATTCCCCGATTGATGATCCTCGGCAACTGGGCGCTGCAGCAGGGTTTCGAGCCGGCCGAGACCACCGAATGGTTTACCCGCGTGTTCGTCGATGCCTACCCGTGGGTGATGGCGGCGAATGTCGCTGGCATGGCGCTGTACGCCGATGGGGGGACCATGGCGACGAAGCCGTATGCCGCGGGGGGTGCCTACATCAACAGGATGACCAACTACTGCAAGGGGTGCGCCTACCGTCCCACGGAGCGCACCGGTGAGCGTGGGTGTCCCTTCACCGCCGGGTACTGGGCATTCCTGGACCGCACCCGCCCGCAGTTGCAGGGCAACCATCGCATGGCTCAACCGCTGCGAGGGTTGGACCGACTGGCAGACCTCGACGAGGCGATCGACGGAGTCCGACGCCGGGGAACGGATCCGCCTTAGCCGCACTCATGCGGCAGGATGCGGGCATGGATCCGGGAACCTTCGTGCTGCTGGTGGCGGCGGGGTTCGCGGGAGCGGCGATCAACGGGGTCGTCGGCGCGGGCACTCTCATCACGTTCCCGGTGCTGTTGGCCTCCGGGGCGCCACCGGTCGTCGCCAACGGCACCAACACGCTGGGTTTGAGCATCGGCTCCTGGTCATCGGCCTTCGCCTACCGCGATGAACTCACCGGACGACGCGCCACGGTCCTTCCCGCCCTCCTCGGCGCCGTCGTCGGAGCCGCGATCGGCGCATCCCTGGTGCTGCTGCTTCCCGAGGTCGTCTTCGAGACCGCGGTGCCGTGGTTGATCCTCACCGCGACCATCCTCGTCGCGGTGCAGCCACTCGTATCCAGATGGACGAAGCGCGCACACTCGGAGAATGCCGGCAGAGGCACCGCGCTGCACCATCCCACGGCGCTGCCTCCCGTGGTCGCGGCCGCGGGTGTGTACGGGGGTTATTTCGGGGCTGGTCAGGGCGTGGTCTTCATGGCGATCCTGGGCTGGCTCTATGACCGATCCCCGCAGCACGCCAATGCGGCGAAGAATCTCTTCGCTGCAGGGGCGAACATCACGGCTGCGGTCGTGTTCGTGATCGCCGGCCGCATTTGGTGGTGGGCGGCGCTGGCCATCGCCGTGGGCGCCCTGGTCGGGGGCACCGTGGGTGCTCGGGGCGCGCGACGCTTGAGCCCGACAGCACTCCGGACGGTGGTGGTGCTCGTCGGTGTCATCGCTGCAGTCTTCACACTCGTGAGGTGGTGATCGAGATGTCGTGTGTCGACCCCATCACCGTGGATGACCCGGAGGATCCCCGCCTCGACGACTACCGCAATCTGACCGACATGGATCTGCGGCTTCGGGTCGAAGCCCCCGCGGGGATGTTCATCGCCGAGGGCTATCTGGTCCTGGAGAAGGTCGTGGAACTGGGTCTGCGTTGTCGCTCGGTGCTCGTGGAGCACAAGCGCGTCGCCCGGCTGAGGGAGATTCTCACGGCTCATCCCCGCGCCGCGGATATCCCGATCTACTGCGCACCCGCCACGGTCCTGCAGGCCCTGACCGGCTATCGGGTACATCGGGGAGTGCTGGCCTGCGTCGACCGCCCCACACCCCTGTCGGTAAGCGAGGTGATGGAGAGATCGGGTGATCTGCTCATCCTCGAAGGTCTTGTCGATCCGACAAATGTGGGCCTGGCGATGAGATCTGCGACCGCACTCGGAATCGCAGCCGCTGTCGTGTCACCCGATTGCGCCGATCCGCTCTATCGTCGAGCGGTGCGCACGTCGATGGGCGCCACACTGGTCCTGCCCTGGGCCCGTTCGACCGCCTGGCCGCAGGACCTCTATCGAATCCGTGACCGGGGCTATGACCTCATGGCCCTGAGCCCCGATCCGGATGGTGTCGATCTGGAGACCGCCGTCGCTCGGGCCCGAGAGGACGGTCGGCAGGTCGCGGCCGTGTTCGGGACTGAGGGCGATGGCCTTCGGGCGGAGACCATGCAACTCATCGCCCGGAGCGTGCGGATCGATATGGCGTCAGGGATCGATTCACTGAACGTCGCTGCGGCCGTCGCAGTCGTCGCCTACGCCTTACGGTGATGCCATGAATGCTGAGACGACACACAGCGAGTCCTCATCCGGTGAGATCTGGTTGCTACGACATGGAGAGACACCGTGGAGTCGGGCTGGAAGGCATACCGGTCGCACGGACATCGATCTCGACGAGACGGGAGTGGCTCAAGCCCGCGCGCTGCGTTCGGCGCTGACCGGGGTGTCCTTCGATGAGGTGCGCGTCTCGCCCCTGACTCGCGCGCGGCGTACGGCCATCGAGTCGGGAGTCCTCGCCCATGAGGCGGGGGAGCGAATCAGGGACGGTGCTGACGTCGACCTGATCGACCCCGATCTCATCGAGTGGGATTACGGAAGCTGGGAGGGGAGGACGACGGCGGAGATCCGAACTGAGCTCGGCCAGCCGCTGTGGACGATCTTCTCCGCACCCATCCCCGGCGGGGAGCAGGCCGAAGATGTGGAGATGCGCGCGCGGCGGGTACTGCATCGAGTGGAGCCGACTGTTCGGAGCGGAGGACGGGTCGCCTTCTTCGCCCACGGTCATGTCCTGCGGATCCTCACCGCGGCCTGGCTGAACCGACCTGCGGCGGATGCCCGATTGTGGGCACTCAGTCCGGCCACGATCTCGGTTCTCGGCTACGAGCATGAGCAGCACGTGATCAGGCGGTGGAACTGCGCGGCTCCGATCGATGGCGATTCCACGCGGGCATGAGGCGAGGGGTGCGGGTAGCCTATGCACATGTCGAATCTTTCGTGGGCCGACCTCAGGCCGAGGCGCACGGGCAGGCGAAGCGTCGTCATCGTGGGCGGCCTCGCGAGCGCGCTTCTCCTGAGCGCCTGTGCCAGCGCAGGATCGGGATCCTCTGGTTCGGCGGACGCACCCGCCGACTCCCAGCCACCCGCAGCCGCAGTAGATGCCGCGTCCCCGGAGACGCCCGCTGAGACGCCTACGGCTTCCCCGGACACCATCACCGCACAGGAGGAGGGCATCGTCACCCTCGCGCTCGCGCAGCCCTATGAGCCCAGTGCCGAGGCTGGTGGAACCGATGACTACCGCTGTTTCCTGATCGACCTGGACCTGCCCGAGGATCGATACATCACCGGTGTGCGCTTCGCTCCGGGTAACCCGGCGGTGGTGCATCACGCGATCGTCTATCGGGTCGACCCCGAGCAGGTCGCCGCGGCGGAGCAGGTTGACGCTGGTGATGATGGACAGGGCTGGTCGTGCTTCGGTGGGCCGGGGATCCCGGCGCCCTCGTCGGGTTCGGGTGGCAGCGCGGTGGACTCCCTCGGGGGAAGCGCCTGGCTCGCGGCCTGGGCACCGGGGGGTCGTGAGGCACGTTATCCCGAGGGGACCGGTGTTCTCGTCGAATCAGGATCCCAAGCGGCGCTGCAGATCCACTACAACCTGCGCGGGGGCCAGGGGCCGGACCTCACCGAGGTCTACCTGCGGACAGAGCCTGCGTCGAAGAACCTCGTGGACCTGGCGACCTATCTCCTGCCTGCGCCGGTCGAGCTGCCCTGCCTGCCGGGTGAATCAGGTCCACTGTGCGATCGAGAGGCCTCGATCACCGATGTCATCCAGCGCTTCGGCGGTGAATCGCTGCGCACCATCTGGGGACTGCAATTCATTTGCGGCGGCGATCTGGTCGAGCCGAAGGCGGGATCCACGACGTCCTGCGATCACAAGGCTCGGTCGGATATGACGATCTATGCTGCCGCCGGCCACATGCATCTGCTGGGCCGATCCATCTCGATCGAGGTCAACCCGGACACCGATGCCGCCAATCGCGTCCTCGACATCGAGACCTGGGATTTCGATAATCAGGCCCGCTCCTGGCTCCCCGAGCCGCTGGAGGTGTCCCGCGGCGATGTGCTTCGGGTGACCTGCACCCATGATGCGAACCTGCGCAACACGCTGCCTGCGCTGGCGGATCTTCCGCCGCGTTACGTCACCTGGGGTGAGGGAACAACCGACGAAATGTGCCTCGGACTGCTCACCGTCGCACGCGGCTGACAACGGTCTTACGTGGCTAGTTCGCCGGTCCCGCAGGAGCACGACGACTCGGTGGTCTCCACGGATCGGCTGGTGACGGTTCCCAACGTTCTCACCGTCGCTCGACTGATCCTTGTCGGTGTGTTCGCGTGGCTGGTCCTCGGACCGGGGGCGCAACTGTGGGCTGCCGGTGCGCTCATCATCGCCGCCGTCACCGACTATCTCGATGGGTTCATCGCTCGTCGTTGGCATCAGGTGTCACGAATCGGACAGATTCTCGACCCCCTGGTCGATCGAGTGACCGTCCTCACGGTCCTCATCGTCCTGGGGGCGTCGGGCATCCTGCCGTGGTGGCTGGTGTTACTCATTATCGGTCGGGATCTGGTTCTCCTCGCCCTGCTGCCCGCGCTGCGGTCGAGAGGTCTGCTCGCGCTGCCCGTGCACTATCTGGGCAAAGTGGCGACCTTCTTCCTTTTCGCGTCCTTCCCCCTGCTGCTGATCGGGACCGGGGGCTTCGCGTGGCAAAACCTGGCGGACGTGATCGGCTGGGCGCTGCTGATTTGGGGTGTCGGCTTGTACTGGTACGGGGCGATTCTCTACATCGAGCAGGCCATCCGCGTACTTCGCGCTGTCCCGCCTCTGCGGGCCTCGTCGGTCTGACATGATGTGCCTGACGAGCACGGCGTTGACGAGGAGGATCGATGATCCCGGAGGACCTGAAGTACACGTCAGAGCATGAGTGGGTTCGCTTCACGGATGACGGAACCGTGGTCTTCGGCATCACTCATTACGCTCAGGACGCGCTGGGGGACATCGTCTTCGTCGAGCTGCCGGAGGTTGATTCTGCGATCTCTGCCGGGGACACCTGCGGGGAGGTTGAGTCCACGAAGAGCGTGAGCGATATCTACGCGCCAGTGTCGGGAACGATCGTGGCCCGGAACGACTCACTCAGCGATGCCCCGGAAGCCATCAATTCCGATCCCTATGGCGAGGGCTGGATGCTCGAGGTCCGACCCGACGGCGACCTCGACCCTTCTGCCTTCCTCGATGCCGCCGGCTATGCGGTCGTGACCGAAGGTTCGTGACGTCCGATGTCGGTTGAGCACGGTCCCCGGACCTGCCTGGCATGCGCCGAGCCCGCAGAGGACAACGACCGTTTCTGCTCGCATTGCGGGGCCCCACTTCCTGTCGAGGCCGAGTCGCCGGAGGAGTCGACATTCCTCGGCACCGCCGGCCCGCACTCCAGCGGTGCGATCCCCGCGGTCGGATCCGGGTACGTCACCGGGATCGCTCCCGGTTCGGCGGTGTTGGTCGTGAGCAGGGGAGCCGGTGCCGGTTCGTCGTATCTGCTGACCGGGGACATCGTGGTGGCCGGGCGCGCGCCTGATGCGGATCTGTTCCTCGACGACATCACGGTGAGCCGTCGTCATGCGGAGCTTCTGCGGGATGGCTCATCATGGACGATTCGCGACGCCGACAGCCTCAACGGCACCTACGTGAACCGCCATCGAGTGGAGTCGACGGCCCTTCAGCCAGGGGACGAGGTCCAGATCGGCAAGTACCGCTTCGTCTATCTCATCGGAGGCGAGTGAGTCCAGATCCCCAGGCAGACCGATCGCTCGATCCACCTCGGTCGAGTGGCCGGATGCTGGGAATCGGTGAGGTGGCATCCCTCCTCGATGCCGAGCTCGGTGAGGTCACGGTCTCCAAGATCCGCTATCTGGAATCGCGCGGGCTGATCACTCCGGCGCGAACGCGCGGTGGAAGTAGGCGATACTCCACGGCCGATGTGGACCGGCTTCGCACGATCCTCACCCTGCAACGTCGGCATTTCCTACCCCTGGACGTTATTGCGGAAAGACTCGACGTGGTCACGGAGGATGACGACGACGTTGACGCTGTCCCCGGGACGCTGTCAGCGAATGATTCGGTGGGCACCCTCACCCATGCCCTGCGTCCCGGCGATGAGACCCGGTGGAGCCGGGAGGAATTCCTGCATCGTGTGGCCCTGAGCGCCGCCGACGTGGACGAGATGCACCGTCACGGCGTGATCCCTGCGTGGGACTCCACCGGAATGCAGATCGCCCTGGTCGTCCATCGGCTAGCCGAGTGGGGAATCGAACCTCGGCACCTCCGGGGTCTCGTGCAGTCAGCAGAGCGTCAGGTGGGTCTCGTCGAGTCGACGGTGCCCATCGGACAGGTGGCGGGCTCGCAAGCGCGCGTCGAGGCTGATGAGGCGCGTCGTCGACTGGCAGCGAACCTCATCGAGCTGCACATCCTGCTGGTGCGCGCGGGGATGTCGGCGTGACCGGATAGCGACCTGCTTCGACAGGAGCCCGGGGTTAGGCTGGGCCCATGAAGCCCGTCGACGTCGTGGGCGTGCGTGTCGAAATGCCCTCCCAGCAGCCGATCGTTCTCTTGCGCGAGCACGATGGCGATCGCTACCTCCCCATCTGGATCGGGGCCGTCGAGGCGACGGCGATCGCCATGGCCCAGCAGGGAGTCGTGCCCGACCGCCCTCTCACCCACGATCTGCTCCGTGATGTCATCGAGGCGCACGGTTCCGCGCTGAGCGAAGTCCACATCACCAACCTCGACGAGGGGGTCTTCTTCGCCGATCTCGTCTTCGCCTCGGGCCTGTCCGTGGGCGCCCGGCCATCGGACGCGATCGCCCTCGCGCTGCGAACCGGCTCTCCGGTCCTCGTGTCGGAGGGCGTGCTCGATGAAGCCGCGGTGGAGTTGCCCGATGAGAGTCCGGATGAGAACACCGAGGTGGAGCGGTTCCGCGAGTTCTTGGATCAGATCTCCCCGGAGGATTTCGGTATCTCATCGGAGGGCGGGGAACCGGGGGCCTCGGAGGATTCCGGCGAGTCACCAGAGGAGCCCGGCGGGTCGCGTTGACGGCCGGTGCACCCACCCGTACGGTGATCACCCGGGATCGATGACGCGGAGGCACATCCTCGCGTCTACCTCGCTCCCTCAAGGACCGAAAGGGGAGCCGCGGTGGATCGGAACAGCCCGACCGGCGTGCCCACGACTGGCACGCAGTTCGACCCCGCGGACCTGCCGCTCACCGTCGACCAGTCTGCACTGTTCGATGACGCGCAGTTGCGCCCGGAATCCCTTCACCTCGGCTACCGCGGTCCGGTGGCGTGCGCCGCAGCGGGGATCAGCTATCGCCAGCTCGACTACTGGGCCCGCACCGGTCTGGTGGAGCCCAGTATCCGACCGGCATCGGGCTCGGGCACCCAGCGGCTGTATTCCTTCCGCGACATCCTGATCCTGCGGATCGTCAAGCGACTCATCGACACAGGGGTGTCGCTTCCCAATATTCGAGCGGCAGTGGGACACCTGGCGACCCGTGGAGGCGAAGACCTATCCCGGATCACGCTAATGAGCGACGGGGCGTCGATCTACGAGTGCCGGTCCTCCGACGAGGTCATCGATCTCGTGCGTGGTGGACAGGGCGTCTTCGGCATCGCGATCGGCCGCGTGTGGCACGAGGTCGAAGGCACTCTCGCCGAACTCCCGGGTGAGCGTGCCGACGGCACGCTGGCTCACGACGCGGAGTCCGACGAGCTGGCGGCGCGGCGGGCTGCTCGCTCCCAGGCAGGCTGATAGTCTTCGCGACAGCTGATCGATCCCCTGCGGGAGAGCGTCGGATCCTCGGATTCGGCCGCCGAAGGAGCAACCGCCCCGGAAACTCTCAGGCACCCGAACCGTGGGGGAGAGGCGACTCTGGAAAGCGAACCAACAGGTTCCACCGACGGTGCAAGCCCCACGGGGTGAAGCTCTCAGGTCGTGGTGACACGAAGCCAGAGGGGGCCGGCGGACGACCGCCCGGTCTCCGCTGTGCCCAGTCGGCCACGCCCCCGTGCGTGCCCCAGTGAAGGGGTCCGGATGTCTGATCACTCCCGCAGCGACTTCGCCCGTCGTCACATCGGCCCGGATGAGCGATCAGCGGATCTGATGCTGTCGGCCCTCGAGGTGACACAGCGTGATGACCTTTGGCCGCAGATCATCCCGGCCTCGATCCGACGTCTCGAGCCGATGAGCATCCCCGAGCCTGTGGGTGAGGTCGAGGCGCTCGATGAGCTACGCCGTCTCGCGGGAATGAACACGCCCGCGGTTTCGATGATCGGGATGGGCTACCACGACACCCACACTCCCGCAGTGATCGTGCGCAACGTGCTGGAGAACCCCGGCTGGTACACCGCCTACACCCCCTATCAGCCGGAGATCTCCCAGGGCCGACTCGAGGTCCTGCTCGCTTTCCAGACGATGATCGAGGATCTCACCGGACTGCCGGTGGCGGGCGCGTCGCTGCTCGATGAGCCCACAGCCGTCGCCGAGGCGATGTCTCTCATGAGTAGGGTGACCAAAGACGATCGATCGACCTTCGTGATCGATGCCGATACCCATCCGCAGACCCTTGCCGTGGTGCAGACGCGCGCGGAACCCCTCGGCATCGTTGTCCAGGTAGCCGACCTGTCCGAGGGGCTGCAGGCAGTGTCCGATGATGCGTTCGGTCTGCTGGTGAGCTATCCCGGTTCGTCGGGTCGCATTACGGATCCCCGGCCCCTGATCGAGGAAGCCAAGGCGCGGAATATCCACGTCGCGATGACCTCGGATCTGCTTGCGCTGACATTGCTCACGCCCCCCGGTGAGATGGGCGCCGACATCGTCGTGGGTTCTGCCCAGCGATTCGGCGTCCCCATGGCCTGCGGTGGGCCGCACGCGGGATTCATGAGCGTGCGTGCCGGCTGGGAACGTCACATGCCCGGACGCCTGGTGGGAGTCAGCGTCGACTCTCACGGCGATCCGGCCTATCGACTGGCGCTCCAGACGAGAGAGCAGCACATCCGTCGGGAGAAGGCGACGAGCAATATCTGCACCGCGCAGGTACTCCTTGCCGTCGTATCGGCGCTTTACGCGGCCTACCACGGACCACGCGGACTGGTGGATATCGCGCAGCGAGTCCACGGTCATGCGAGCAGAATCTCGACGGCGATGGAAGGTCTCGGTCTTCGCGTCACGCACGGCGAGTTCTTCGACACCGTACGCATCGAGACGCCCGGCTCGGCTGATCGTGTTGTCGCTGCAGCGGCCGAACGGGGAATCGACATTCGCCGGGTCGATGCCGACACCGTGAGCGTCACCACCGATGAGGTCACGACAGCATCGCATGTCGACACCCTGATCTCCGCGGTAGCAGAAGCGATGAATGTGGACGCAGATGTCCACAGGACGACGGAGGCCGGCACCTTCCGCTTGCCCGCGAGCCTGGTGCGCACCAGTCCCTTCCTGTCCCACCCCATCTTCAACGACCATCATTCCGAGACGTCGATGATGCGGTACCTACGTCGTCTTGCTGATCGTGATCTCGCGCTCGATCGCACGATGATCCCGCTCGGGTCGTGCACGATGAAGCTCAATGCGGCGACGGAGATGGCGGCGATCACCTGGCCTGAATTCGCCAAGATCCATCCCTTCGCCCCCGGGGACAACATGGCGGGATACGCACGCATGATCGCGGACCTCGAGGGATGGCTCGCGGAGATCACCGGATATGCGGCCGTGTCGATTCAGCCGAATGCGGGCTCCCAGGGTGAGTTCGCCGGACTGCTCGCGATTCGCGGGTACCACCGCTCGCGGGGGGATGAGCAGCGCACCGTCTGCCTGATCCCCTCGAGTGCGCACGGCACGAACGCGGCGAGCGCGGTCATGGCCGGCATGCGTGTGGTCGTTGTGCCGTGCGATGACCAGGGCAACGTCGATGTCGCGGCCCTGCGATCACTCGTGGCAGAGCACGCCGACGAACTCGCCGCGCTCATGATCACGTATCCGTCGACCCACGGTGTGTTCGAGGAAGCCGTGGTCGAGATCTGCGAGATCGTGCACAGCGCGGGTGGTCAGGTCTATGTCGATGGTGCCAATCTCAACGCACTGGTAGGGCTCGCTGCCCCCGGCGCCTTCGGCGCAGACGTCTCGCACCTGAACCTGCACAAGACCTTCTGCATTCCCCATGGAGGTGGCGGTCCCGGAGTGGGGCCCGTCGGTGTCGCAGCCCATCTCGTTCCGTTCCTGCCTCGCCATCCGCTGGCGCCTCAAGGTGACATCGCGGAGACTGTGGAGACCGTCGCGACCGCGGCCGATATCCCGGTGGGCCCGGTGAGTGGCGCTCCCTGGGGGAGTGCGGGGATCTTGCCGATTCCCTGGGCGTATGTCCGGATGATGGGTGGACAGGGTCTCACCCGCGCGACCGAGCAGGCGATCATCTCGGCGAACTACGTGGCCAAGCGACTCGAGGGCGCCTACCCGGTGTTGTACACGGGTGCCCATGGTCGAGTCGCGCATGAGTGCATCATCGATCTGCGGGGCGTCACGAAGTCTACGGGTGTCACCGTGGATGACGTCGCGAAGCGGCTGATCGACTATGGCTTCCACGCCCCGACCATGTCGTTCCCCGTGGCCGGCACGCTGATGATCGAACCGACGGAGAGCGAAGACCTGCGCGAACTCGACCGTTTCATCGACGCGATGCTGGCGATCCGCCAGGAGATCGCACGGGTCGAGGCGGGGGAGTGGACCGCCGAGGATTCGCCGCTGCGTGCAGCACCCCACACTGTTGCCACGTTCATGGGGGAGTGGGACCACCCCTACACCCGTGAAGAAGCGGCCTTCCCCGTGGCGTCGCTGCGGCAGGACCGGTACTGGCCACCGGTAGGCCGCATCGACGGGGCATTCGGGGATCGCAATCTGGTCTGCTCGTGTCCGGCACCGGAGAGTTTCGCTACCTCATCTTGACCGTGATCCTCTAGGTTCGTCTCATCATGGAGATCACCGAGGGCCTGCTCGCCGGAGCCGTCATCGCAGTCGCGGTGGCTGCCTTCGCTCGACACCGGGGCTGGGGGATCGCCCTGCCCGTGCTGCTCGTGGGCATCCTGATCGGGATTCTGCCGTTCGGGCCGCAGGCACCGAATAATGCCGAGGAACTGTTCCTCATCATCCTCGCCCCACTGGTCTTCGGCGAGGCACTCTCGGCGTCATACCGGGACCTGCGGAAGGTGGGCCGACCGATCCTCGCGTTGGCCGTCGGACTCGTCGTTGTGGGCTCCCTCGCCGTGGGCTACGTCGCGACCCTCATCGTGCCGAACCTGCCGTGGGCGGTGGCGTTGGCCCTGGGTGCGATCTTGGCTCCGACGGATGCGGTGTCCGTCGCCGCGGTGGCCAAGCGCGCCGGACTCCCCAGGCGCGTGGTGCATGTGCTGGAGGGGGAGAGCCTGGTCAACGACGGCACCGGACTGACCCTTCTGCGAGTCGCTCTCGTCCTTGCCGCTGCCGGCAGCGTCACCGCCACCGAAGTCGTGAGTGTTCTGGCGCTGTCGGTGCTCGGGGGTGTCTTCGTGGGAGTTCTCATCGGCGTGCTCCTGGTCTGGTTGATTCGCAAGTCCACCGACCCGCTTGTCGCGAATGCGGCGATCCTGCTGGCACCCTTCCCGGGCTATTTCCTCGCCGAGGCCATCGAGGGGTCCGGCATCCTGGCTGTGGTCGTGGCCGCGTTGATCGCCGCACATGGCATGACCACGGATGCGGGCTTCCGCGGACGACCAGCCTCCGTCGCGGCGTGGCAGCAGATCAGTTTCATCCTGCAGGCCTTCGCCTTCTTCCTCATCGGGCTTGAACTGCCCTCGACCCTGATGAACATCAGAGGGGATCAATGGGCGATCCTGCCCTGGCTCATCCTCGGTGTGCTCGCCACGTTGATCGTCACTCGCACTGTTTTCGTCGCCGGCATGGCGCTGTTCCATCGCGGGAATGGGATCTCCCGTCGCGGCTGGGTGGTCGTGGCCTGGGCGGGTGCACGCGGACCCGTCTCCGGGTTAGCGGCGTTCACGCTGCCATTCCTGTTGGAGACCGGAGTCGGGTTGCCCGATCGAAATCTGCTGCTGGCCACCACGCTGTCGGTCATCGTGATCACGCTACTTCTTTCGCCAACCCTCGCGCCGCTGGCCCGTCGACTCGGCTTGAATTCCGAGGAGGGCGAGGGCGAGCAGCGCCAACTGCGCCAAGCGCTTGCTGCCGCAGCCCTGCAGCGACTGGGGGAGTTGTCGGAGGATGCGTCCCAATTCGAGGATGACCTGCCGGAGGCAATGGTGGAGGAGCTCCGGGACGCCTATGAACAGCAGATGAAGTCACTTTCCCACGGCGGGGAGCAATCACGTGGCGATGAGGCAATGCGGCGGCGTCTTCTTCTGGAGATCATCCACGCGCAACAGGAGGAATTGGTGAGGTGGCGGGACGCGAGAACGGTGTCCGATTCTGTCATCCGCAGTCTCCAGCATGAATTGGATCTGCAGCGAACCTCGATTAAGGCTCGGTCATGACGACGCTGGAGATCGCGGGTGCTTGCCCGCATGACTGCCCGGATACCTGCGCGATGGTCACGACGGTCGTGGACGGTCGAGCAACCGCTGTTCGCGGAGATCCCGATCATCCGGTGACCCAGGGCTTCCTGTGCGCGAAGGTCAACCG
>CAZVCZ010000021.1:0-20300 GCA_964626275.1 uncultured Bifidobacteriaceae bacterium
CAGGTGCCGACGGTGCCGGCATACGCCTCATTGACGTCGAAGCAGGCCTTGTTCGCCCGCTTATTGGCCGTCATGAAGGTTCGACTCCAGGTCAGCCAGTCGATATCGCCGGTCGCCGGGGGAGTGGGTTGGGGGGCGTTGCAGGACCTGATCCATGGTGGGGGGCCGCCGACCCCGCGCGGATCGACCGCGACGATGTCGAACCGCTTCTTGATGCGTGCCGGCAGCAGCGACATCACCCACGACAGGTTCGACACCGCGCCGGAGCCGGGTCCGCCCGGGTTGAACATCAAGGTCCCGATGCGCTTGCTTGGTTTGCTCGCCGGGACTCTCGCGATGGAGATTCGATACGTCCCGGAGGAATTCGGCTTTGCCCAGTCCCGGGGGACGTCCAGGCTCGCGCATTGCGCCCCCGAGGTGTAGGAGCACGCCGACCAGGACAGGGCTGCAGGTGTAACGAGAGCGTCCGACTCGTGAGCTGTGGCCGGGAGAGCCGGGATGAGCGCGGCGATCGAGGCGCCTGCCATTGCCGCAGTCCATGCTCTCAATGTCCGTGTCTGCACCATGTCAGGGTAAGCGAAGTTCACGGGTGTCCAGGCACTCAACTTCGACAGTTTCTGCGCAGGTGGGTTCCTGTGCGATGAAGCCGCCTGGAGGCGGGAACTGAACCTCGGGTATGCAAGGGTGTGCCCATGGCACATGCAACGGGTGATTTCCCCGTCCACCTCAACAACCATCACATCGACACGCTCTCGGTGATCTTCGCCCACCCGGTGAGTCACAACATCCGCTGGGTCGATGTGCTGTCTCTGCTCGAAGCTGCCGGTGAGGTCGTGGAAAACCACGACGGCAAGTTCAAGGTCACTCTGGGGCCGGAGACCGAGACCTTCGAGCGTCCCCGGCACAAGGACATCGACACCCAGATGGTCGTCGACCTGCGTCGCATGCTGCGCAATGCCGGCTTCGAGCCGCGCCCGGCCGGCCAAGAAATCTGAGGGGATTAGATCTGATGAGCAAGGACATCACCGACGCGATCGACGTCACCGGTCGCATCGCGATCGCAGCCGTCGACTTCCACTCCACGCGCATCTATGCCATCGATTCAGCCGATCACTCGCGTCCCGAGACCGTGACGGCCGCGGACCCGCGCGGCTACTTCCACAACGTCTATCACCGCCATGGCAACCCTGATGGCACGTACGAGGACGACAGCGACGAGTACTGGCGTGCGCTGGCTGGTGCCCTTCGTGGCGCGGCCGGCATCATCGTGCTCGGTCATGGCAAGGGCAAGGCCAATGCCGGGCACCACCTCATCTCCTACGTCGAGAAGCACGAGCACGGGGTCGCCGCGAAGGTCATCGGGGAGTTCCGCGCCGAAATCGACGACCTCACCGACGAGCAGATCCTGCGCCTCGGCCAGCACATCGCGGGCATCGATCCGCTGCGCGACCACGGCGATTCCCAGCGGGGTGCGAACTAGAACTTTCGGGTAAGGGTGCCCCCGGCAGGATTCGAACCTGCGCACATGGCTCCGGAGGCCACCGCTCTATCCCCTGAGCTACGGGGGCCAGGGCAAGGATGAGGGTATCGCGGGGCTCAGGAGGAGAACCAGCGTGGGGGACCGGCGACCAGGGCGGTGAGGAAGGCGCCGATCGACGCGCCCACCCCGGTGTCGAAGCCGCCGAGAAAGAACGGCACGAAGATGCCCACGACGAAACCGATGACGCCGAACACGACCGCGGAGACAACCGCAAAGGCGAGGCGACCGCCAGCACCGCCTGAAGACTCGACCTCAGCCTTCTCCTTTCGAGCCGGCGGTTGCGCCTTCGGCGAGCCGCCAGAGGAGGGAGTGGTCTTGTTGACCTCGGCGAGCAGCTTTTCGATGTCGTCGCTCATGGCTCCATCCTCACCTGAGATCGCCGGCCGAGGCAACCTCGGGGTGTGCCGGCACCGCACAAGACGAAGCCCCCGGCTCCTCCCTCATGGGGAGGGACCGGGGGCCCTCATCGAAGACTCGTGAGTGTCAGATGATGCGCACGTTGTCCGCCTGGGGTCCCTTGGGGCCCTGGACGATGTCGAACTCGACGGTCTGGTTCTCGTCGAGCGAACGGTAGCCATCTGCCTGAATGGCGGTGAAGTGCACGAACACGTCGGCACCTCCGTCGGCCTGTGCGATGAAGCCGAAGCCCTTCTCGGCGTTGAACCACTTGACGGTTCCCTGAGCCATGCGGTGGTACTCCTTGATCAAAATGGTGCATCGGGGTGATGCAGTGCGTCGGACGCCGGACAGGAAGTCCGGCGGGCTGGTGGTGCGAGCCGACGTCCGCCGCCCTCGTTGCCGCAATGGGCCCTTCTGGGAAGCAAAACGCTCGCCGGGGTTGGGCGGCGAGCGTTCCTCGAACGGTGGTTCTTGTGCAGCACAGCCAGGGCCAACGCTAGCACGCCCACCTTCGGGCTACGCTGCCGTCTCGTGACCCCCGAAGACCTTGCCGACCTCGTGCGCGCCACCCTGGCCGAATCGGCCGCCGAGGGTGAGTTGTCCGTCGAGGTCCCCGAGGAGGTCGTCATCGAGCGCCCCCGGGTGAAGGAGCATGGCGATTACGCCACTCCGGTCGCCCTATCCCTTGCCAAGGCGGCCGGTCTGCCCCCTCGACAGATCGCGGAGACCCTGGCGGCTCGGCTGCGCTCTCAGCCGGGCATCACGGCGGTCGATGTCGCCGGCCCGGGGTTTCTCAACCTCACCGTCGCGGCCGACGCTCTGGGTGCGCTCGCCGGCGACATCGTGGCTGCCGGAGCCGACTACGGCACTGCCTCGACACTGATCGGTCAGAACTTCAACGTCGAGTTCATCTCGGCGAACCCCACCGGACCGCTCCACCTCGGCCACACCCGCTGGGCAGCCGTGGGTGACGCGCTCGCTCGGGTCCTGCGCGCTGCCGGAGCAGACGTCGCACGGGAGTTCTACGTCAACGACCGCGGTGTGCAGATGGACCGATTCGGTGCGTCCGTCATGGCGGCTGCGCACGGGAAGCCTGTTCCCGAGGACGGCTACCACGGTGGCTACATCCTCGATCTCGCCGCCGACATCGTCGCCGAGGTGCCCGGCATCCGGGATCTGCCGGAGGGGGAGCAACTAGAGGCATTCCGTGAAGAGGCCTATCGCCGCCAACTCGCGCAGCAGCAGCGCGTCCTGGAGATCTTCGGGACGCACTTTGACGTGTGGTACTCCGAGCGCTCACTCCATGACTCTGGTGCGGTGGATCGCGGCATGGCGACGCTGCGGGAACACGGCCACGTCTTCGAGGAGGATGGCGCAGTTTGGTTGCGCACGACCGACTTCGACGACGACAAGGACCGCGTTCTCATCAAGGCGAACGGTGAGATGACCTACTTCGCCTCGGACACCGCCTATTACGTCGACAAGCGGGCCCGCGGATTCACCACCGCGCTGTATCTGCTGGGGGCCGATCACCACGGCTATGTCCAGCGGTTGCGCGCGGTCGCTGCGTGCGCGGGCGATGACCCGGACTCCTCGATCGAGGTGCTCATCGGTCAGTTGGTGAAGATCACTCGCGGCGGCGAGGAGGTCGTGCTCTCCAAGCGAACCGGCACGATCGTGACGCTGGAGGATCTCGTCGATGAGGTCGGTGTCGATGCTGCTCGTTACTCCCTCATCCGTTACCCCGTCGATTCGCCGCTCACCCTGGACCTCGATCTGCTCATCCAGCGCAGCAACGACAATCCGGTGTTCTACGTGCAATACGCACATGCCCGAATCTCCTCGGTCCTGCGCAATGCCGCGGATCTCGGCATCGACTGGCGCGGGACGGATCTTGACGCCGGCCTGCTCGATCACGAGCGCGAGGGGGAGTTGCTACGTGCACTCGGCGACTATCCGTCCGTGGTCGCGTCAGCGGCCGAACTGCGCGAGCCGCATCGGATTCCGCGGTACCTCGAGCAGGTGGCGACGGCCTACCACCGGTTCTACGACACCTGCCGAGTGCTTCCGCGCGGTGACGAGCAGGTGAGCGAACAGCACATCGCGCGACTGTGGTTGTGTGCCGCGACTCGCCAGGTCATCGCCAACGGCCTGGAGCTGTGTGGGGTCAGCGCTCCGGAGCGGATGTAGCCGCCGCCGGCGATGAACGTCGCCGGAGAAGGAGAAGTAGACCGCTGAGGGCGAGCAGCACCACGCCGGCGACCAGCATGCCGGTGATCCAACCCAGAGCGGTGCCGGCGACAGCAAGGGCACCGATGGCGGCCGCGATGACTCCGCCGACCGCCCAGGCCCAGGATCCACCCCGAGCGAAGATCGTCAGGGCGGCCGCCGCGAAGGCCAGCAGAAGGCCGCGGGCCCACCAGGACGCGGCGACCTGATCGCTGGGCATGTCCGGATCCATCACGCGGCTGTCGATGAGGGCCTGCGGCATCAGGAAAGCAATAATCCAGGCCACACCCAGGGACTCGGCGAGTACGGCCGGGGTGAGGAGAGCGGGTGCGAGGGCGAGCCAGACAGCCCCGGCAGCGGCAATCAGAATCGGCAGTACCCACGCTGGTTGATCGGCGATCAGGCTCATGGCGGACACGGCCGCGAATCCCGACAATCCGGCAGCACCCAGGGTGGAGAGGACGCCGGGGGCCAGCCAGGCCCCCGCGAGCGCCACCGTGAGTCCGGCGGCGGCGGGGACCAAGACCCACGGATCGCTGCGTTCGAAGACATCCTCGATGCCCGCCATGGTCAACACCTGATAGGCGGAGGCGGCGACCAGGGCGGCGGACAGTGCGAGCAGGAGCGCCACGAGCCGACGGAGCATCGCGTGATCGACGAGGCCGCTACGCCCGCGATGGACCACGGCGATGATGGCGGCGGGTACGGCGAGCACAGCGGTTGCGGCGATGAGAACGAGCAGCCGGATCGTGTCGGACCAGTCCTCCCAGGACTGAGCGACGAGGTTCAAGGCTGCGCTGGCGACGAAGGCAGCACCCACGTAGCCGAGGATCTCCGGAAGCACTCGGGTCCACGGATGTGCCGGAGTCCCGGCAGTTCGGGACGCAGTCGCGGTCATGATCGTCACGCTAGGTCGGCTCGGGCTCTCCGGGCGGTGGCCGCTGTCGGCTGTGACCGGTCTACCCTCGTGTCGATGCGTGCACACCCGGCGGGACCACGCCACGGCGAGGTCGTGGCGCCCTCGAGCGTGCCTGCTCGGCCTGAGGGGCGAGGCGCTGATCTCGATCCGGCTCTCTGGCCGCTGACCGCGCGACGGCGCGCTGATGGATCCCTCGAGATCGGGGGAGTAGGGGTGGACCAACTCGTCGAGGAGTTCGGCTCCCCGCTCTACGTGCTCGATGAAGCCGATGTGCGCTCTCGCGCTGCGGCCTTCAAGGCTGCCTACGACAACCCCCGGATGCCCGCGGATGTCTACTACGCCGCGAAGGCTCTCATGGCGACGTCCGTCGCGCGCTGGGTGCACGAAGAGGGCCTAGGGATCGATGCGAGTTCGGGCGGGGAGCTCCTCGTCGCTCTCCGTGCCGGTGTCGATCCCGCCACGATCCTCCTTCACGGCAGTAATAAGTCGATGGCGGAGATCGATCTCGCGGTGTCCTCGGGAGTCGGGCGGATCGTGGTGGATTCGCTCATCGAGATCGAACGAGTCGCCGACAGCGCTCGACGGCACGACCGAGCCGTCGATGTCCTGGTTCGGGTCACCGTCGGAGTCGAGGCCCACACGCACGAATTCATCGCAACCGCTCACGAGGACCAGAAGTTCGGACTCTCCCTCGCCGATGGCATGGCGATGCGTGCGGCGAAGACGATCGTCGACTCACCTGAGTTGAACCTGCGTGGGCTGCACTCCCACATCGGCTCGCAGATCTTCGACCCCTCGGGGTTCGAGGTTGCTGCCTCACGCATCGTCGGCCTGGCCACTCAGGTGCGCGAGGAACTCGGGGTCGAGGTCGCGGAGTTGAACCTCGGGGGAGGGATGGGGATCGCCTACCTCCCCGATGATGACCCGCTCGATGTCGTCGACATGGCCGAGGCCATCCGTTCGATCGTCCGCGAGGCCTGCGATCGAGCCGGGATGCCGATTCCACGCTTGGCCTTCGAGCCCGGGCGCGCGATCGTCGGCCAGGCAGGTGTGACGGTGTACGAGGTGGGGACGATCAAGCCGGTCGAACTCGGACACGGATCTCGGCGTGTCTATGTGTCTGTCGATGGGGGCATGAGCGACAACCTGCGCACCGCACTCTACGACGCCGACTACACCTGCACAGTTGCGTCACGCTCTTCGGAGGCCACCAGCGTGCTGTCGCGCGTTGTGGGAAAGCATTGCGAGAGCGGGGATATCGTCGTGCGGGACACGTGGTTGCCCGATGATCTCAGGATCGGCGACCTCCTTGCTGTCGCTGGAACCGGCGCCTACTGCCGCTCGATGTCATCGCAGTACAACTACCTCCCCCGCCCCGCGGTCGTGTCGGTCCGCGACGGAGTCGCATCGGTCGTGTTGCGCCGGGAGACTTTCGACGATCTGCTTGCCCTCGATCCCGGGGCGAACGAGTGAGCCGCAACCAACAGGAGACGACATGAGTGCACCCGCGCGAACTGTGCGCGACGAGCCGATCACCATCGCCGTTCTCGGCGGTGGCACGGTCGGGGCGGAGGTCGTCCGCCAGATCACCGCACAGCAGGATGACTTCGCGTCTCGAGTCGGGGCGCCGTTACGCATCACGGGCGTGGCCGTCCGGGATGCGAGTCGTGCGCGCCCCGGGATCGACCCCGACCTGATCACCACCGACACACTCGGACTGGCCGGATCCGGGGCCGACATCGTCGTGGAACTGATGGGCGGAATCGACACGGCGCGGGAGTGCATCCTCGCGGCAATGGCAGCGGGGTCCAGCGTCGTCACGGCGAATAAGGCCCTGCTCGCGGCCGATGGGGCCAGCCTGTATTCCGCGGCCGAACAGCACGGCGTGGATCTGTATTTCGAAGCCTCGGTTGCGGGTGCGATCCCGCTCCTTCGCCCGTTGCGTGAATCCCTCGCCGGCGATCGGGTGCTGACGGTTCTCGGCATCGTCAATGGGACGACGAACTTCATCCTGTCGCAGATGGAGGAGCGCGGCGCCGACTACGCCGATGTCCTGCGTGAAGCCCAGGAGCTCGGCTATGCCGAGGCTGATCCGACCGCTGATGTCGAAGGCCATGACGCTGCGGCCAAGGCGGCAATCCTCGCCGAACTCGCCTTCCACACCCGCGTAACGGCCGATCAGGTCTCCTGCGAGGGCATCTCCCACGTCACGCTCGCCGATGTCGAGGCCGCGCGTCAGATGGGCTTCGTCATCAAGCTGCTCGCCGTTGCCGAACGGAATGTCGATGCGGAGGGGAATGATCAGGGTGTCACCGTTCGGGTCCATCCGGCGATGGTTCCCGTGGGCCATCCACTCGCCAGCGTCCGCGATGCCTTCAACGCGGTCTTCGTCGTCGCGGAGGCAGCGGGAGAGTTGATGTTCTATGGCCGAGGGGCCGGAGGCCAGCCGACCGCGAGCGCCGTTCTCGGCGACGTCGTCGCCGCCGCCCGCAATCGCGTGTCAGGCGGACGAGGACCGGGGGAATCCATCTACGCCGATCTGCCCGTCCTGCCCCTGGAGCAGGCGATGACGCGCTACTACGTCAACCTCGATGTCGCCGACCGCCCGGGCGTTCTCGCCACCATCGCGCAGGCTTTCTCCGATCACGGCGTCAGCATCCAGGTCGTGCGCCAGGATGGGCACGGTGACGACGCGGGACTCGTCCTGCGTACGCACCAGGCGACCGACGGTGCACTGGCGAGCACCATCGAAGCGCTGCGCGGCCTGGATGCGGTCAAGCAGGTTGTCGGAGTCATGCGAGTTGAAGGTGAGGCAGGATCATGAGCACCGTGATCGACACGGGTGCCCATCAATGGCGGGGCTTAATCGAGGAGTACCGCGATCGGTTGCCCGTTGATGCGACGACGCCGGTGGTGACGTTGCGAGAGGGCGGTACCCCGCTGGTCTATGCCTGCGTCCTATCGGAGATGACCGGTTGCCAGGTCTGGTTGAAGTACGACGGAGCCAACCCCACCGGGTCGTTCAAGGACCGGGGCATGACGATGGCGATCTCGAAGGCGGCTCAGGAGGGGGCGCGAGCCGTCATCTGCGCATCGACGGGAAACACCTCGGCCAGCGCTGCGGCCTACGCAGTCAAGGCCGGCATGGTGTGCGCCGTGCTTGTCCCCGACGGCAAGATCGCGATGGGCAAACTGGCGCAGGCCGTGGTCCATGGTGCGACCCTGCTGCAGGTGCAGGGAAACTTCGACGACTGCCTCACGCTGGCTCGTGATCTTGCCGAGCGGTACCCGGTGTCGCTGGTCAACAGCGTGAACCCCGACCGGATCGAAGGGCAGAAGACGGCGAGTTTCGAGATCGTCGACCTGCTGGGCCACGCTCCCGATATTCACTGCCTCCCCGTGGGCAACGCGGGCAACATCACGGCCTATTGGAAGGGATATCGGGAATATCGCCACGACGGCATCGTCGATTCCCTCCCGCGTATGTGGGGCTTCCAAGCCGAAGGGGCGGCGCCCATCGTGCGTGGCGAGCCGGTCCGCACGCCCGAGACGATCGCGACTGCCATCAGAATCGGCAACCCCGCTTCCTGGCAGCAGGCGGAGGCCGCACGGGATGAGTCGGGCGGAGTCATCGACGCCGTCACCGACGAGGCGATTCTCGACGCCTACCGACTTCTCGCGTCGCGGGAGGGTTTGTTCTGCGAACCTGCGAGTGCCGCGAGTGTCGCCGGACTCCTTCAGATGCATGCGCAGGGGAAACTCGATCCTGGCCAGACCGTGGTCTGCACCCTGACCGGCAATGGCCTGAAGGATCCGCAGTGGGCGCTCGCCGATGCACCGGAGCCGGTGCGCGTGGACGTGGACGCCGACGCAGCGGCGCGATTACTCGGATTGACCGAGTGACCACCATCCGCCGCGCGACAGCCGTCGAGGTCCAGGTTCCCGCGACCAGCGCCAACCTAGGCCCGGGCTACGACTGTCTAGGGCTGGCGCTGGGAATCCATGACCGCCTGATCGCGGTGGTGACCGACGATCCCGGTGTTCGCGTCGATGTCGAGGGGGAGGGGGCGGGGTCGCTCCCGAGTGACGACACCCACCTCGTCGCCCGGGCAGCCGCTCGAGGCTTCGCGGCGCTCGGAGTTCAGATGCCCGGACTTCTGCTGCGCTGCAGCAACAGCATCCCGCAGGGGCGGGGCCTGGGTTCCTCAGCGGCAGCCATCATCGCCGGGCTGATCATCGCCCGAGACCTGGTCGATGGCGGCGACGAACTCATGCCCGATCCGGTGATCTTGGATCTCGCGACCGGGATGGAAGGCCACCCCGACAACGTGGCCGCAGCGCTGCTCGGTGGCTTCACGACGGCGTGGATCGAGTCCCCCGAGGAGGATCCGCCGCACACCTCGGCCCTGGTTCGCCCCGCCCATACCAGCGTCCAGCCGGTGGTGGCGATCCCTCCGGCACCGGTGTCCACCGCGCACGCCCGCACGCTGCTCGAGGCTTCGGTCACCCGGGAATCCGCGGTCTTCAACATCGCCCGGACGGCAGCATTGACCCACGCGCTGTGTATCGATCCCGGGCTGCTGTTCACCGCGACCGAGGATCGCCTGCATCAGGACGCTCGAGCCGCGGCCTATCCCGACTCGCATCAACTCATGTCGACGATGCGCGCACAGGGCTTCCCCACCGTGATCTCCGGAGCCGGCCCGACGGTCATGGTCCTCACCGAGACACCCGACGATGCGATCCGGGCGATGCAGAGCGCGACGGATGACACCTGGCGGATTGTCGCGGTCGCCGTCGACACGGACGGGGTCCGCTCGCGCACCCGATCCCTGGGCTGAGCGAGCCCCTCGGACCATCACCGGCGCCTCAGTGCTAGTCTGGAGGTGCTTTCCAGCAAGGACGGGTGCCTCGCTCCCCGCGTCGCCCCCGATCTGATCACGCGGCCTTCTTCGCCCGTGACCGAACCCAAATCCCCGCAGGGATCGTCCATGATGCGTTCCTGCGTGGCTGTCAGAAGGAAATTTCGTGACCGAAGCCACCACCTCCACCCGTAAGCGCGGCAATGGACTGTCCGGGATGTTGCTCCCCGAGTTGAAGGCACTCGCCTCCTCGATGGGAATCCCGGGAGCCAGCGGTATGCGCAAGGGTGATCTCGTCGCTGCCATCTCAGCCCGCCAGTCCGGCGATCAGCCGACGGCGGCAAAGGAACGGGCTCCCCGGCAAAAGCCAGTCGAGGAGACACCGGAGCAGTCGACGCAGAATCAGCCGACGAAGGAGTCCTCCTCCGCCGAGACGCGATCGACTCGCGCAGACCGGCCCGCGAATGACCGGAGCACCCAGGATCGGGGCTCCAGCGATCGCTCCCAGAACGACCGGTCCAATAACGACCGATCCAGTAATGACCGTGATGATGACGGAGACGGTGGATCACGCCGCCGTCGTCGTCGCGGCCGGGATCGATTCCGTGACCGCCGCGACCGTACCCGTGGTCCCTCCGACACCGAGGTCGAGTTGAGCGAGGACGATGTCGTGCTCCCCGTGGCCGGCATCCTCGACGTGCTCGACAACTACGCGTTCGTCCGCACCGCGGGATACCTGCCCAGCCCCAACGACGTCTACGTCTCCCTGTCCATGGTGAAGCGCTACGGCCTTCGCAAGGGTGACGCCATCACCGGCGGTGTTCGCCAGCCTCGTGAGGGTGAGCGGCGGGAGAAGTTCAACCCGCTCGTCCGCATCGACACGGTCAACGGACAGGACCTCGAGACGGCAAAGCAGCGCACGGACTTCAACAAGCTCACTCCTCTCTACCCGCAGGATCGACTGCGACTCGAGACCGATCCGACGAATTTGGTCACTCGCGTCATCGACCTCGTCGCTCCTATCGGCAAGGGGCAGCGAGGACTCATCGTCTCCCCGCCCAAGGCTGGCAAGACGATGGTGCTGCAGGCCATCGCCAACGCGATCACCGCGAATAATCCGGAATGCCACCTCATGGTCGTCCTCGTCGACGAGCGGCCCGAGGAGGTCACGGACATGCAGCGATCGGTGAAGGGTGAGGTCATCGCCTCGACCTTCGACCGACCCGCCGAGGACCACACGATCATCGCCGAGCTCGCGATCGAGCGAGCAAAGCGGCTCGTCGAACTCGGTCATGACGTGGTCGTCCTGCTCGACTCGATGACCCGACTGGGTCGTGCCTACAACCTCGCCGCACCGGCCTCCGGACGCATCCTGTCCGGTGGTGTGGACTCGACCGCGCTGTACCCGCCGAAGAAGTTCTTCGGTGCGGCCCGCAATATCGAGAACGGTGGATCGCTCACGATCCTCGCCACCGCCCTTGTGGAGACCGGATCTCGCATGGACGAGGTCATCTTCGAAGAGTTCAAGGGCACAGGAAACATGGAGCTGAAACTCGATCGGCGCCTGGCCGACAAGCGGATCTTCCCCGCGGTCGATGTCGATGCCTCCGGCACCCGCAAGGAGGAGCTGCTGCTTGGCTCCGATGAGTTGAAGGTCGTGTGGAACCTGCGTCGGGTCCTCCACGCCCTCGACCAGCAGCAGTCCATCGAACTGCTCATGAGCAAGTTGCGTGAGACCAAGAGCAACTACGACTTCCTGCTCCAGGTTCAAAAGACCACACCTGCGGTTGCCGGGAGCGAGTCGGAGGACTGATCCACTCCTGGGGTACCCTTCTCCAGGCCCCGGTTCACCGCAGGCCACTGCGGACCCGGAGCACGTCGAATCACATGAGGAGCCAATGATGAAGTCGGGCATTCACCCCGAATACGTCGAGACCCAGGTCACCTGCACCTGTGGCGAGACGTTCACCACGCGCAGCACCGCGAAGAACGGTGTCATCCACGCCGACGTCTGCTCGGCCTGCCACCCGTTCTACACCGGACGCCAGAAGATCCTCGACTCCGGCGGCCGGGTCGCGAAGTTCGAGAAGCGCTTCGGCAAGAAGTCCTAGCGGCACGTGTTCGACGCATGCGTCGAGCTCGTCGCTGAATTCGAGCAGGCGGAGGCTCGACTCGCCGATCCCGCCATCCATGCCGATCAGGCGGAGGCTCGCCGCGTCGCGCGCCGTCACGCCGAGCTCCGACCCATCATCGCGGCCTACCGAGAATGGTCGAGTCTCGGTGACGATCTCGAAGCGGCGGACGAACTCGCAGCGTCGGATCCGGCGTTCGCCGAGGAGGCTGCGGCCATCACTGCCCGTCGGGATGAGGTCGCCGAGCAGCTGCAGCAATTGCTCGTGCCGCGAGACCCCCTGGACGCCAATGATGTGATCCTCGAGATCAAGGCCGGGGAGGGCGGAGAGGAATCTGCGCTCTTCGCCGGGGACCTGCTGAGGATGTATCTGCGCTACGCGGAATCCCGCGGGTGGCGCACCGAGATCATCGATGCCGAGGAGTCCGATCTCGGGGGATATCGCGACGTTGCCGTCGCGGTGAAGTCGCGAGGCACCCCCGAACCTGGTGATGCCCCCTACGCCCGACTGAAGTTCGAAGGTGGCGTACATCGGGTCCAGCGTGTGCCGGTGACCGAGTCGCAGGGCCGGATTCACACCTCGGCAGCCGGAGTCCTCGTTCTCCCCGAGGCCGAGGAAGTCGACATCACCATCGACCCCAATGATCTGCGCATCGACGTCTATCGTTCCTCGGGCCCGGGCGGGCAAAGCGTCAACACCACCGATTCAGCGGTGCGCATCACCCACGTCCCCAGCGGAGTGGTCGTGTCGTGCCAGAACGAGAAGAGCCAATTGCAGAACAAGGAACAGGCTCTTCGCATCCTGCGAGCGCGGCTGCTCGCGATGGCGATGGAGGAGCAGGCGCAAGCTGCCTCGGACAGCCGTCGCGCTCAGGTGCGCACGGTCGATCGAAGTGAACGCATCCGGACCTACAACTTCCCCGAAAATCGAATCAGCGACCACCGCGTCGGCTATAAGGCCCACAATCTCGACCAGGTCCTCGCCGGTGAACTCGATCCGATCGTCGAGGCCTGCCAGCAGGCTGACCTGCAGTCCGCGCTCGCTGGTTCGGAGTCGTAGGTGAACACTCCGGGATTCTCCGATCGACTCGTCGGTGGCTGGGTGTCCCTGCGCGATGTCCTCACCGACGCCGAGCGTCGCCTCGCTTCCGCCGGAGTCCCGAGCCCTCGCGCCGACGCTGCGATCCTTGCCTCGCACGTTCTCGGCGTACCGCGCTCGCGCATGCTCCTGCACGACGGCGTGACCCCTGAGCAGCGAACTGCGTTCGAGCGACTGCTGTCCCGACGCATGGCTCGCATTCCGCTTCAGCACCTGCTGGGTTCGACGACGTTCCGACATCTCGATCTCGCAGTCGGCCCCGGGGTTTTCGTGCCGCGCCCAGAGACCGAGCTCGTCGCCGAGGCGGGCATCACCGAGCTGATGGGGTGCCCGGCGGACAAGCGCATCGCGGTGGATCTGTGCGCAGGATCAGCAGCGCTTGCTCTTGCCCTCGCCACCGAAGTGCCCGGGGCGCAGGTCACCGCCGTCGAGATCGACCCGACAGCCGCAGATTGGGCGCGCAAGAACATCGAGGTGTTGCGCCCGGAGATCGACGATCACGGCTCCGATGTGACCCTGGTGGTCGGTGATGCTCGGTCCATCGCCGACTTGGGCGCGCCGCTGGCGGACCTTGCCGGCCGAGTCGATGTCGTCGTGACGAATCCGCCGTACATCCCCGAGGATGCCACTCCTACCGAACCCGAGGTGCGCGACCATGAGCCGTCCATCGCCCTCTTCGGTGGCCCCGATGGTCTCGACGTCGTCCGCGACCTGCTGGGCACGGCGGCACGCCTTCTGCGTCCGGGTGGGCTCGTCGTCATCGAGCATGCCGATCGCCAGGGAGAGGCCGCTGGCGACGCGGGAGTGCCGTGGCTGCTGCGCGAAGGGGAGGATGCCCTCGACTGGGAGCAGGTCGGCGACCACCTCGATCTGTCTCGTCGTCCGCGCTTCACGACGGCTCGACGCACGGCCCGATCCGCAGGCTGAGGCCGGGGGCGTCCCATGAGCATCGTCATCGACTGCGGCCGCCAGCCGTGTTCGGAGCGAAGCCGCGGCATCGTGGCGGCCACCGCCGCCGTGCGACGCGGAGAGCTCGTGGTGCTGCCCACCGAGGCGGCCTACGGTGTAGGAGCCGATGCTTTCCACCCCCGAGGCATGACCCGGCTGAGGGACGCCAAGGGGCGGGGCCCGGACCTGCCGATTCCCGTCCTCGTCGCGTCGGCTCGCATGGCCGAGGGCATCGTGACCGGGTTGAGCTCGGCTGCTCGGGACTTGATCGCGGCCTGCTGGCCGGGCCCGCTCACCCTCGTGGCGCGGCAGCAGCCGACCCTCGCCTGGGGAGAGGGAGGCGACACGGTTTCGGTGCGGATGCCGCTGCATCCCCTTGCCCTTGCCCTCCTCGAATCCACCGGACCCCTCGCCGTCACGACGGCGAATCGGGCCGGAGCCGCACCGCCGCGCACGATCGAGGCAGCCCAGGCCCAACTCGGCGAGGATGTGACCGTCTATCTCGATGCCGGGCCGGCGGAGGCTGCCGAACCCAGCACCGTCGTAGATGTGACCGGGGATGTGCCCGTGTTGCTGCGGCCGGGGGCCTTCACCGCCGACGCGCTGCGGCGGTCCTGCCCCGACCTGCTCGAGCCGGCGTAGACTCACAGCGTCCCGCGCCCTCTCTCCGCGTCACCCTGGAGGCCCCTGATGACTGATCTGCCCGAGAATCCGCCCTTCTGGGGCCCGGACTTCGGCGCCCTCATGGCTGAGGATCCTGAGATCGCCGATGTCATCCTCGCTGAACTCGACCGAGCTCGCGGAGGCCTGCAGTTGATCGCGAGCGAGAACTTCACCTCGCCCGCAGTGCTCGCTGCGCTCGGCTCGACGCTGTCGAATAAGTACGCGGAGGGCTATCCGGGGAAGCGCTACTACGGCGGCTGCGCCGAAGTCGACCGCGCCGAATTGATCGGCATCGAGCGGGCCAAGGAACTCTTCGGCGCAGAGCATGCGAATCTCCAGCCGCACAGCGGCGCGAGCGCCAACATCGCGGCCTATGGCGCCTTCGTGAAGCCGGGGGAGACGGTGTTGGCGATGAGCCTGCCCCATGGTGGTCACCTCACTCACGGTTCGAAGGTCAACTTCTCCGGCAAGTGGTTCGACATCGTGTCCTATGGCGTTCGTGAAGACACCGAGACGATCGACTACGACGAGGTGCGCAGCCTGGCGCTGAACCACCGCCCGAAGATGATCATCGCGGGCGCGACCGCATATCCACGCTTGATCGATTTCGCCGCATTCCGCTCCATCGCCGATGAGGTAGGAGCGATCCTGATGGTGGATGCCGCCCACTTCATCGGTCTCGTGGCAGGTAAGGCGATCCCCAGCCCGGTGCCCTACGCCGACGTCGTGACCTTCACCACGCACAAGGTGTTGCGGGGTCCCCGCGGCGGAATGATCCTGGCGAAGGCCGAGCACGCTGCCGCGCTCGACAAGGCGGTCTTCCCGATGATGCAGGGCGGTCCGCTCATGCACGCGGTCGCTGCGAAGGCGGTGGCACTGCGCGAAGCGTCGACCCCGGAATTCCAGGCCTACGCCTCGCAGGTCGTCGCGAACGCCCAGGCCCTCACCACCGCCCTGGAGGCGGAGGGAATGCGCCCGGTGAGCGGTGGCACGGACACCCACCTGTCGCTGCTTGACCTGCGTCCCCTCGACGTGACCGGCACCGAGGCGGAGGTGCGCTGCGATGCGGCCCGGATCACGTTGAACAAGAACGCCATTCCCTATGACCCCCAGCCGCCGGCGGTGGCGTCCGGCATTCGCGTCGGTACCCCCTCGGTCACGACGCAGGGCATGGACGAGGCTGCGATGGGCATGATCGCATCGCTCATCGGTCGAGCCGTTCGCGAACCGCAGACAGCAAGCGAAGTGGCGCAGGCGGTTACCGAACTGGTGGGTTCGTACCCGGCATATGCGCGCGAGCCTGTGACGGTCTGAGCGTTTCGCCATGCGCGAGTATCTGCTCTGCCTCCTGGCAGCGGCCGCGGTCACCTACCTGACCGTGCCGTTGAGCAGATCCCTCGCGCTTCGATGGGGTGCACTGGCTGAGGTTCGTGATCGGGATGTGCACGATCAACCCACGCCTCGGCTAGGTGGCCTCGCCATGTTCGCCGGCCTCCTCGTCGGGCTGTTGCTCGCCAGCAAGCTGCCGCTGATGAGCGCGGTCTTCGTCGACGGTGCCCGCATTCCCTTGGCGCTGCTAAGCGGTGCCGCCATCATCATCGTGCTCGGTGTCATCGATGACCGTTGGGGCCTGGCGGCGCCGACGAAGCTCGCCGGCCAGGTCCTCGCGGCGTCGGTGATGGCCCTGCAGGGCATTTCGATCATCTGGCTGCCCATCGGGGGCACTCTCGTTCTCGATCCGGTGACCAGTGTCCTGCTGACCGTCCTGGTCGTCCTCGTGGCGATCAACGCCATCAACATGGTCGATGGTCTGGATGGCTTGGCCGCCGGAATCGTGGGGATCGCAGCCATCGCCTTCTTCGCCTACTCCTATCTACTCTCGGTGGAGATCGGCTTCGAGAGAGCAACGATGGCCACCCTGGTGTCCGCGCTGCTCGCCGGGATGTGCCTGGGCTTTCTTCCGCACAACGTCTTCCCGGCGCGGATCTTCATGGGTGACACCGGCTCGATGCTCCTCGGCCTGCTGCTCGCAGCGAGCATCATCACCCTGGCCGGTCAGGTCGACCCGAGCGCGATCGAGGGAGGCACCCTGCTGCCGGCACTGTTGCCGATCCTGCTTCCGCTCGCCGTCATGGCCGTCCCCCTTCTCGACCTCGCCCTTGCCGTCGTTCGCCGGACGCGACGCGGTCGTTCCCCCTTTGCCCCGGACAAGCAGCACATGCACCACCGACTCCTCGAGGTCGGTCATTCCCAGGGGCGCGCGGTGCTGCTGATGTATGGATTGGCAGCAGTGATCGCGGGCACCGCGGTGGCCCTCGCCTTCGTGCCGGTCGGCTATGCCCTGATCATCCTGGGGGCGGGGATGGCGGTGCTCCTCATCGTCACGATCCAACCCCGATTCATGCCGTCCCGGGCCTCGGAGTCGACGGCGACAGGGCCAATGAAACCGACGGGAACGAGCCGCTAGTTCACGGCGATCCCTGAGGTGCGGGCAGGTGACGCTGCCCGATAGGTTGGGGCTCACAATCACGAAGGAGTCGACCCCATGGCCTCGATCGACGCTGCGGTTCTGCGCGGTGCGATCCCCGCGACCCTTGTCGTTGGCGCCATCGGGACCGGGATCGGGGCAGCCGTCTCGGGATGGAACGGCGCGCTCGGTGGAATCGTGGGCACGGTCATCGTGGTGATCTTCTTCTCGATCGGCCAGGGCGCCCTCGGCTACGTGCTTCGCAATAATCCGCAGATCGCGACGTCAGTGGCGCTGGCGATCTACCTGGTGAAGATCGCGGTCCTCTTCGTCCTCCTCCTTGTGCTCCAGGGCACGACGGCGTTCGACACACGGGTCTTCGCGGGCACTATCGTGGCCTGCACACTGGCATGGACGGCAGCGGAGGTCTGGGTGTTCGCTCGCACCAAGGTGCTCACCATCGAACCGGGAAGCGGTCCGGGCGCATGATGAAGAGACCGGATTCACTCGTGCCGCCGATCAACCCGTCATCACGTCGCCAGAAGGACGAGGGGCAGGGCTGGGACGGGGTCAATTCCGCCTGGATCATCGTCAGCCACCTGCTGACCGGCATCCTGCTCTACGGATTCATCGGATGGGTGCTCTCGGTATGGATTGGGCACCGACCCCTGCTGATGGCGGGCGGAGCCATGATCGGTATGTTTCTCGCGATCTACCTCATCTACCGCAGGCTCGAAGCTGGAACGCCCGAGCCAAAGAAGACTCGCAAGGGAGCTGGAGTGACCCACTCGGAGGTGCGTCATGGCCGCTGAGAGTCTGACTGCTGAATCCCTCGAGGGCGTCGTCGCTGCCGGCAGCCTCGACTGCAAATTCGAGAACGCGGCCAACCCCTGTGGCTTCCCCGCCCCCGACACGGGCATCTTCTTCTTCGACGACCTCGCCTCGGTTGAAATCCTGGGCATGACCTTCGGCGTGAACAAGGTCACCATCCAGGTGATCCTCGCGGTCGTCATCATCCTCGCGTTCTTCCTCTACGCCTTCCGCAAGCCGAAGGTCGTGCCTCGGGGATCGCAGAACGTGGGCGAGATGGGCTACCTGTTCATCCGGGACGGGATCGCTCGCGAGGTCATGGGCAAGGATGGCGACAAGTTCGTCCCGTTCCTGTTCAGTTTCTTCTTCCTCGTCTGGATGCTGAACTTCATGGGCATCATGCCCTTCGTCCACTTCCCGGCCACCAGTATCTTCGCGATACCCGTGGCCTTCGCCCTCATCGTCTACCTCACCTGGGTTCCGATCGGCGTCTATCGGCAGGGTTTCGGCGGGTTCTTCAAGAACATGATGTTCCCGCCGGGAGTCCCCAAGCCGATGTATCTGCTCCTGGCACCCATCGAGTTCCTGTCGAACATCATCGTGCGGCCGTTCACCCACGCGATCCGACTGTTCGCCAACATGTTCGCTGGCCACCTGCTGCTTGCGACCTTCTCCATCGCATCGTTCTACCTGCTGACGTTCACCGTCATCGGGGCGCTCGGTTCGGTGGCGTCGGTGGCTGTTGCGGTGGCCATCACGGCCTTCGAGTTGCTGATCCAGGCGCTCCAGGCCTACATCTTCACCCTGCTCACCGCGGTCTACATCGGCGGTGCGCTGCACGCAGAGCACTGATCAGCACTCATAACCGAATAGCACCCACCCAACCCGACCAGTGGGAACACACCACCGGCCCGGAAAAAGAAGGAAGTCACAACAATGGACCTCATCGCTGGGATCTACGGCTCGGTCGGCTCTATCGGCTTCGGCCTCGCCGCTATCGGCCCCGGTATCGGCATCGGCATCATCTTCGGTCAGGGCGTGCAGGCCATCGCCCGTCAGCCCGAGGCCTACGGCGTCATCCGGCAGAACATGCTGCTCGGCTTCGCCCTTGCTGAGGCCCTCGCCCTCATCGGCTTCGTCGCGCCGTTCGTCTTCGGCGCCGGCCCCGCCAACTAGAGCCCATGGGTAGCTCTGCGCTAGCCATCACCGCCGCGGGCGAGAACGAACCGATGCCCTCGGTGCTTGCAGTGCCGATCGACGAGTTGATCGTCGGCATCTTCGCCTTCATCGTCGTGTTCGGCGTGCTCGCGAAGGTGGCCCTGCCCAAGATCAAGGCCACGCTCGAGGCCCGCACCGATGCGATCGAGGGTGGGATCGCGCGTGCCGAGGCCGCGCAGGCCGAGGCGGAAAAGTCGCGTGATGAATACCGCGCGGCGCTCGCCCAGGCTCGCGAGGAGGCGGCAGCGATCCGCGCCCAGGCGCAGAGTGACCGGGCGGCCATCGTCGAGGAAGCACGCACGGAAGCACGCAACGCGGCCGCTGCCGTGACCGCCCAGGCGGAGGCCGCGCTCGCAGCCGAACGTGCCCAGGCCAGCGCGCAGTTGACCCGACAGGTGGGTGAGGTCGCGATGACCCTGGCCACCAAGATCGTCGGCCAGGGCCTGTCCGATGATGCTCGGGTGCGCGCGACCGTCGATGACTTCCTCGACACCCTCGAGGCGCAGGCCCGGGAGGCGAACGCCTGATGCTGGGCTCGAGCCGGGAAAGCATGTCGGCACTGCTGGAGTCCCTCGCTTCGCGCGGGGCCCTCGGTGCGGATCTCGCTGAGCAGCTCTACTCCGTCGCCGATCTCCTCGGACGCGAGAAGCCGTTGCGCACGGCCCTCGCCGATGCCGGGGTAAACGACGAATCGCGAGTGGGGCTGGTGCATTCCCTGTTCGATGACCGCATCTCCAGCGAGGCCGTCTCGGTCGTGGTCGATGCTGTGCGCCGCCGCTGGTCCGAGGACATGGACCTCGTGCTCGCGCTCGAGGCGCTCGCCGCACAGGCGGTGTTCGCCCAGGCACAGGCCGACGGCACCCTTGACGCGACCGAGGAGGAGATCTTCCGTTTCGGACGGGCGGTGGACGCCTCCTCGGAATTGCAGATGGCGCTCACGGACCCCGCCCTCTCGGCTGCGACGAAGGCCGGCATTGTCGACACCCTGCTGGACGGTCGCTCTACCGCCGCTACC
>CAZVCZ010000022.1:0-4513 GCA_964626275.1 uncultured Bifidobacteriaceae bacterium
CTTCGGCGACGACACGCCCTTGATGAAGCAGCGCGAGATGCTGCATACCGCTTTCGACCTCGGCATCACGCACTTCGACCTGGCGAACAACTACGGACCGCCCTACGGCTCAGCGGAGATCAACGTGGGACGCATCCTGCGCGAGGACTTCGCTCACCTCCGCGATGAATTGATCATCTCGACCAAGGCCGGCTGGGACATGTGGCCTGGTCCATACGGCAACCTCGGGTCGCGCAAGTACATGCTGGCAAGCCTCGAAGCGAGCCTGCAGCGCATGGGTCTGGACTACGTCGACATCTTCTATCACCACCGCCCTGACGATGACACTCCGCTGGAGGAATCGATGGGTGCGCTTGCCACTGCAGTGCACCAGGGCAAAGCCCTGTATGTCGGCATCTCTTCCTATTCACCGTCACGGACCTCCAGAGCGGCCCGGATCTTGTCCGAGATGGGCGTTCCACTACTCATTCACCAACCGTCGTATTCCATGCTCAACCGCTGGATCGAAGAAGGCCTGCTCGACACCCTCGAAGAACTCGGTGTCGGCGCGATCACGTTCTCACCCCTCGCCCAGGGCCTGCTCACCGACCGGTTCGCCGCGGGCATTCCCGAAGGTTCCCGGCCGACACAGGGCAAGAGCTTCGATCCCGCACTCGCCACCCCGGAAAACCTCGGGCGGGTTCAGGCTCTCGCGGCCATCGCGGCCGAACGCGGGCAAACCCTGGCGCAGATGGCAGTGTCGTGGACGCTACGCGATGACCGAGTGACCTCCACCCTGGTCGGGGCCTCCAGCGCGGTTCAACTCCGGGAAACCGCGACGGCGGCATCACGGACCGACTTCACCGACTCCGAACTCGCCGCGATCGATGAGTTCGCAGTGGAGGGTGGTATCGATCTGTGGCGCTGGGTGTCGCGCTTCAACTAGCCGAACCGGTCGTGACCCGACGGACGATGGCCTGGGCGGTCAGCTGGTCGGAGGAGACGACAAGGGACGTGTACTCCTCATTCACCAGATCGAGTACGACTCCGGGATCACGCTTGTAGAGCGCAACGAAGTTTCGGCCATAGCGATGACGCAATCCGCCGAGGAGAAATAAACCGGGAACACCGGCCGGGACCCTCCAGCCACGTGCCGCCTGCCACGGATCAGAGGAGTATTCGGCGCGCTCGATGTGATCCCAGGGAATCGCCAGATCACCTCGCAGCGCATACATCCGCTCCCATCGACCCAGTTGCACCTCGAGACATGAGTCGGTGAGGACGAGTCGGGCCACGTGGCTAAGCCTGGCATGCGTGTCGGCCCGAGTCAGTGTCGGACCGCGGTGGCATGCTCGGAGGTATGGCAGGCAGACCCGGTCGCGACCCCGTTCTCGTGGAGGTGCCGACTGACGCTGTCCCCAGCGGCCCCTGGTCGGCGACGAGCGTCGAGGCGTTCACCGGCTGCCCCTTGAAGTACTGGTGGTCGAAGGTCGAGAAGTGGGAAACCCCGTCGACCGCTCCGCTCGTGGTCGGTCGAGCCGTCCATGCCGCGCTGGAATCCCTGCTCGCGCTGCCGCCAGCGGAACGCACCCGTGAGGCCGGCGAACCGATGCTCGAGGCCGCGCTGGCCACGGAACTCGCGGAGGTTGCCGACGCCACGTTCCACATCGGCATCGACCCCGAGGCAGTCCGCGAGGCGGCGTTCCTCGCCTACGACGCGTACTTCGCCACCGAAACCCCCGAGCAGATCGACGTCGTCGGACTCGAACGTGAAGTCGCCACCGAACTACGCGGACTACCCTTCCGCGGATTCATCGACCGCATCGCACTCGCCGATGCCGGTCTGCGCGTCACCGACTACAAGACCGGGGCGGCGAAGCCCAAATACTGGTGGGGCTATTGGCGCCAGCAGTTGCTCTATGCCCAGGCACTCACCGACTCCGGCGAGCCCATCGCCGAGGTGGAACTGCTCTTCCTCAAGCCCGCCCGCGCTGTCACCAGGCCGGTCTATCCCGCCGCAGCTGCTCGGGCCGTCGACGACCTCGAGCGGGCCCATGAGGAACGCGCCCGGATGGCGGAGGCGACGCGCTGGGAAGCGCGGCCCGGACCGCTGTGCAACTGGTGCGACTTTCGTTACGCCTGCCCCGCCCAGCAACGCACCGCACCCCCGCCCGGATCCGAGGCGAGCGACGATGTGCTGCGTACTGCCGGCCTGCGCAAACGGGGAACTTCATGACGGCCTGGACGATCCCCTCATGGACTCCGCCGTGGCCAAGCGATGGTCAGCCGAGCTTCCTGCGCATCTCCGCCTCGTCCCTGTCTGGAGATGCACGCTGGACCTGCGCAGAACAGGTCGCGAAGAAAGCTCGGCCCCAGGTGAGTCCCCAACGCGATCGCTCCGAACGGATCACCTACCCGCCCTACGCCGATGTTCCGATCGGGATGGTCCACACCGCGATGTATTCCATCCTCTCCCGCGGTGTCGATGTCGAGCGCGGGATGGCGATCGCGCAGTCCGACACGAAGGGCGAGATCGCCGAGCCGACCCTTGCTGCCGTGCGGGCTGGCATCACCGGCTATCTCGACGCACTCGAGCAGTTGCGCTCCGCAGGAGAACTCCCTGCCGGAACCATCGTGCGCGAGTTCACCGCACTCGACAACGTGCCGAGCAGCGTTCCGCCGCGTGTCGAGTGGTTCGGCTGGGGCTTGATGCACACCTCGCGCGATAGTGAGATTCGCGAATATCACCTCCTGACCTGGTCACGCGCCGGAGAACGCACACGCAGTGCCGCCACAATCGGCGTCTACGCCCGCATCGCGGCTGATGCGGTGTGCGTCGAGGACGGCACCGCATGGTGGGAGCCCCGGGTGGAGACCGCCGCGCAGCCTCGCCCCGGACGCGAGGTGCGGATCCGCGAGATCGGCCTCCTCGACGGATCGACGCATCTGCTCTTCCAAGGATCACTCGATGACGCTCGCGCCCTGTTCGATGCCTCCGTTCCCTCCGCTCTCGGAGTCCTCGCAGGTGGCGACTACCAGCCGACGACGCGCTGCTCGTCGTGTTCGTTACGCACCGCCTGCCGCGGAATACCCCGGATGCCCGGTGTCCTCGGCGTCATTGGAGAACCCACCTGGCCGCGGGCCTTCAGCCCGGGTGACCTTTCCCATGGTCGTCACTGCACGTGGCAGGTCCATCTCTCGCGCACCCTCGGCCTTCCTTCCGTTCGCGGCGAAGCCAGCGACGCGATGCGCCGAGGTAGCGACGTCCACAACTACCTCGAACTCGCCCACTCCCGGCGCGAGGAATGCACCGCTGAGGACCTCCCGGGCCAGGACCTGCCCATGATCGCGGCGGATCTTGGTTGGACATTCGATCGATATCTGGCACTGCGCCCCTATCTCCTCGCGCACCTGCAGGTATGCGCCCTCCATCGATACGACTCCGACCAGGCTTTCCCCGAGACATCATTGGGCGCTTGGGACACCGACGCGGATGTCGTGATCTCCACCCGGGCTGACCTGGTGATCGCTGACGGTGACATCGCCGTCATTCGGGAAACCAAGACCGTGCATGACACCGACGACTCGCTGAGCGACGAGCAACTGCTCTATCGCTATCCGCAGGTGGCACTCGCGGTGATCCTCATGGCGAGCGGACTTGATCCACTCACCGGCGAATGGGGATCCACTGCACAACCCGGTCGAGTCGAACTGGAATTCCTTGCCCCCGACGGTGCCACCGTGCGCACTTTCGATGCGAATGATCCCGAAACCGTCCTGCTCGCTCGAATGCATGTCGCTGAGGCAACCGACCGCCTGCTCTACACCGAACCAACACCAAACCCCGGGCGATGGTGCGACTTCTGTCCTGTCTCCACCTGGTGCGATGCGCCACGTGAGGAAACCACGTGGGAGGAAGACACCGCGCCAGCCGACAACGGAACCCCTGGCTCGCGTACCGCACTTCTCGCCCTAGCTGAGACCGCGGCGAGCGCCGATGACGATGATCTGCCGTTCTAGAACAACTACGGCAAGGCTCCACCTACACTCGACTACATGAGTGAGCACGCACCCACCGTTCCCTGGTCCTCCCGATCTCCGCAGCGCTACGTCCTCGCTGTCATCGCCGTGGTGATCGGGGTCGCGCTCGTCATCACCGCCATCGTCTACATCTCCAACGCGACCGGCGGCATCGTGCCCTTCCTCATGCTCGCCGTCGCACCAGTCCTCACCGTCGTCTACGTCTATATCTTCCTGTTCAAGAAGTGGCCGGAGGAGTGAACTCAAAACCCAAAGGTGTCACGCCATGAAGATGCGCACGCTCGGATCAGCCGAGTTGGTTGTCAGCGAGCAGGGACTCGGCTGCATGGGCATGTCGATGTATTACGGTCCGCGAGACGACATTCACAGCAAAGAGGTCATCCATCGCGCCCTCGAGTTGGGCGTCACCTTCTTCGACACCGCTGATGTCTACGGCTCGGGACACAATGAGGAGCTCGTCGGTCGCGCGCTCGGCCAACGTCGCAGTGAGGTC
>CAZVCZ010000022.1:4523-19100 GCA_964626275.1 uncultured Bifidobacteriaceae bacterium
AGGTCGTGTTGGCGACAAAGTGCGGCTACCAACCGGACTTCTCCATTCATGGCGACCCGGACTACATCCGGGGAGCATGCGACGCCAGCCTCAGCCGGTTGGGAACCGACTACATCGACCTTTACTACCTGCACCGGGTCGACTCCACCGTCCCCATCGAGGAGTCGGTCGGGGCCATGGCTGAGTTGGTCGCCGCAGGGAAGGTGCGCCATCTCGGACTGTCGGAGGCGAGTTCCGCTTCCCTCCACAGGGCGGCCAAGGTGCATCCGATCACCGCATTGCAGAGCGAATGGTCGCTATGGACGCGAGACATCGAAGATGACGTCCTCGCCACGGCACGTAACCTCGGCATCGGCCTCGTCCCCTACAGCCCCCTGGGCCGCGGCTTCCTGACCGGCACCGTGACCTCCGTCGAATCACTCAGCGATGACGACACCAGAAAGACACATCCTCGCTTCACCGGCGATGCCTTCGAAACGAACTCCCGGCTCCTCGAGCACCTCGATCGGATCGCCGAGATCCATGGGGCTTCGACAAGCCAGATCGCGCTCGCCTGGGTGCTCAGCCGAGGCACGGACGTCGTGCCGATTCCGGGGACGAAGCGGATCGCCTACCTGGAGTCCAACGTGGCCGCCGGTGACATCGAACTCAGTGCGTCGGACCTACAGACCCTGGGTGACGTCTTCACTCCGGCGGCCGTCGCGGGTGCTCGCTACGGCCGACCCCATTCTTATGGAGACTCACCCGAGCCTGGCTGACCGAGGCGCTCGCGCCCGACATCCGCAGCGATCTGAGCGAACCGAGTCGCTGCCGGGGTCCGCATCGCCGGACCGGGCAGTCCCAGCAGGATCGATCTCGGTGGAATCGGCGGATCGATCGGGAGAACCCGAACCTCGGGGTCAGCGGTATTCACCGCAAGCAGCGGCATGACTGCGGGTGCCAACCCGGTTCGCGCCATCGCCTGCATCGCGCCGTTGTCATTGGTCTGGAATCGGTAGCGCACCTGGACTCCCGCGCCGCGCAGCCCCTCCTCGATGAAGGATTGTGCGGTTCCCGCCAATTCTCCGATGATTCCGGTGCTGCTGAGGTGCTGCGCCGGCAGGGCACTCAGCGATCGGGTGTAGTCATCCGCGGCGACCACCGCCACGAACGGATCCTGACCAAGGGGAATCGTCTCGATCCCAGGCTCACGAACCGGCCCGGCGAGAAAGGTCACATCGAGATCTCCGGCCATCAATTGCGCGATGAGGGGCTCGTTCTCATCCTCCTCCACGACGCGCAATTGCAGATCAGGGGTTTCGCCGAGGACGCGGCCCACAATGCTCGGCACCAGTTCGACCGAGACGCTCTGGAAGGTCCCGCACGCAAGCCGTCCGCCGATTCCCGCGGTCATCGCATCAATATCCGCCCGCATCTCATCGAGTCGATCCAGCATCGATTCTGCGTGCCGTAGGCAGATTCGACCGACCGGAGTGAGAGCGACAGGGCGCGCACCTCCAGGTCGATCGAATACCGAGTGCCCCAGGGCAGATTCCAACGCAGCAATCTGCTGACTCACCGCCGCCTGGGAATAGCCGAGCCTGATCGCGGCGTCGGTGAAGGTGCCCTCCTCGGCCACAGCCCGCAGGGCCTCGAGATATCGAAATTCCACATGAGCCACATACGCACCATAGCATTTACTGATGGACACGATCTATTTTCATCATTTTACACAATGGTAGAACCGGGTTTATCGTGAAGACACCGCAGCGGATCGTGACCTACACGATGACATCCGCACCGATACGAAGTAGAGGAGCCCGCCATGTCCACCTTCACCCGAACCACGCTGCAGTCCCTCGGCCTGCGCGTCGCCGAGGCCGGGGTCGATGTGGATCCCCAGGCGCTGTCCGCCCTCGTCGACACGGCCCGCACCACCGGAGCCTCCCCGGTCCTCATCGAGGTGCTCATTGATGAGACAGCCCCCTCGAACGTGCGCATGCGCGCCTTCGAGAAGGTCAGCTGCCACGTCGCCCGCGCGGTCTACACCCCCACTCGCGCGTCGGTCGCCGTGGCTGCCTGAGGCGAACCTCTCGAGCAATCCCCTCAAGAGCCCACCTGTCGATAGCGTTCGACTCGTGGGCTCTTGTCATGCGGCGGGTAGCTGATAGTGCGTCGCCCGGACCTCGATCCGCAGATCGCCGCCTGGTTGGACGCGGCTCCCCCCGCCGACATCGACTTCGGCGACATCTCGGCGATCCGCGCCATGTCGGACGCCTACATGCGCGAGACCGGCGGTCCTGCCCCGCGGTTCGACGACCCTCGGGTCACTCTTCGCCACGAGAGCATCAGCGGGGTCGACACCCTGACTTGGTCACCAGCAGCGGATCCACGCACCGATCGGATCGTCATCGCTGCGCACGGGGGTGGCTTCGTGGTCGGCAGCGCTCTCGGTGCGGAACGCATCGCCGTTCCGCTGGCCGCAGAGCACGGCATCACGACAATCAGCGTCGAATACCGACTCGCGCCGGAACACCCAGCACCTGCCGCCTTCGAGGACATGACTGCGGTCGTCGAAGGAGTTCGCATACGCCATCCAGGAGCGCGGATCGCCGTGCACGGCTCCAGCGCCGGGGCATGCCTCGCCGCGGGTCTCGCGCTCTGGGCCCGCGATCAGGGCATCGAGCTTGCCGGTCAATCACTGAGTTGCCCGGCCCTCGATGACCGCATCATCGACGATGTGTGGTCGCCTACCTGGACTCCCGATGCTGCTCGCTGGATGTGGCGGCACTACCTAGGTGACTCAACACCACCGGACTACTGCGTTCCCGCTCGACATGACAACCTCACCGACCTAGCGCCGGCGCATCTGGTCATCGCCGCACACGACACCCTGCGCTCCCAAGGTGCGGAATACGGGGAACGCCTGCGCGATGCGGGTGTTGCCGTGTCGATCCTCGACTTGCCGGGAACAGTCCACGGCTTCGACGGACTGCTTCCCGACAGTGAGCCGGCCCGAGTCGCTGTCGCCGCCCAGGTCTCGGCTATCGCCGACTGGCTGACGGGGTAGAAGCCCATCAGGGAGGGGTCGGTCGAGCCTTGAGAGCGCTCACCTTCCGACCAGAGATGTCCTCGAGGCTCTTGCCCTTCGTTTCGATCCGGAACACCCACGTGACGATGAGAGCGATGATGCTGACGCCGGCAAGGCCGAAAAGAAGAGCAGGTTGGCCGATCTCATCGAGCAGGATCGGAAAGAAGAACACCCCGAGCGCAGCGCCGAGTTTCGCCATCCCCGCGGCGAAGCCATGGCCGGCTGCCCGCACCTCGGAGGGGAACACCTCGGCAGGCAGCGCATAGGTGGTCGCGTTCGGCCCCATATTCATGAAGAAGTTGAACACCGCGAATCCGAGGAAGACCAGGGCTAGATGGTCATCGCCACCACCGGGCAAGGCGGCCGCGATCCCGAGAACGAGTAGGCCCACGGACATGAGCGAGAAGCCCAGGATCTGAAGCTTCACTCGGCCGAGTTTCTCCACGGTGAAGATCGCGGTGATGAAGCCGAGCACGAGGAAGATATCTAGTATCGCAGTCCCCTCAGTGGAGGCGATGTCGTCGGCGATGAAGGTCGCATTCGGGCCAGCGAGGGCGAGGGCTGCCAGCAGAGTCGGGGTGAAGATGCCGACCCCATAGACAGCGATGTCCATCAGGAACCACGGCACCGCTGTGAAGATCGTGCGCCGACGCAGATCCTTCCTGAACAGTTGCGGCTGGAAGAGCGCCTGGATTCCTTCGCTGGGCTCCTCGACCTTCTCGCGGTCCTTGTCGCTGACGCGGACAGGTTCTCCGACCAGGCGTTCGGTGACCTCGATGGCCTCATCCTCATGCCCGTTTTGTGCAAGCCATCTCGGACTCTCGGGAACGCTGCGGCGCAGCCAGATGATGACCAGCGCCGGAATGATGCCGAAGCCGAGCATCCAGCGCCAGGAATCGACCTCGGGCAGGATCAGCAGGATTACCACTCCCACTGCAGCCCCCAGCAGCATGCCCACCGCCTGAAGAGAGAAAGCGGACACAAGCCAGCGCCCCCGGTTGGCCTTCGGCAGGATCTCCGCGAGGTACGCGGCCGCGATCGGATAGTCCAGCCCGATCGCGATGCCGAGCAGGAACCTCGAGGCGATGAGAGTCCACAGATCTGGGGCGACCATGCAGGCGACGGAGAAGATGACGAACATGATGAGGTCGTATTTGAAGATCCGCCGTCGGCCGATCTTGTCACCCAACGGACCGAGGACCGCGGCGCCGAAGATCGCCCCCACGATGGCGGCGGCCGATACCAGGCCGGTCTGCCAAGCATTCGCGCCGAAATCCTCCTTAATCAGCGGATTGGCGACACCGATGATGAAGAAGTCGAAGCCGTCGAGCATGATGCCCAGACCCGCAAGGAACCAGAACTTCTTGTGCAGGCCGCTGATGCGTGCGTTGTCCAACGCGTGCCCGATCGAGGGCAGTTTCTTGGCCGACTCCGATGACATACGCGTGACGCTAGGGTCCTCGATTCATTCCGGTCTAGATGTGTCACCAAGAATTCATCAAGGTTCATCTTCATCCCGGGTAACCCGACCACCGACCACCCCGTCACTCTCATCGCTCTAGGCTCGGGGCCGTGAGCAAGGAGTCCATGCGAGTTCCCCACCGGTTCTCCGGGCCCATCGGGTTCGCCAACGGTGGCTGGTTCGCCGGGATGGCCGCGGAAGCGAGCGAATTCGATCCCGCCGAGATCACCCTGCGTCGCCCCATCCCGCTCGAGATCGAACTCTGCGTCGAAGGAAACACGGTTCGACACGGCGAGGAGCTCATCGCCGAGATGCGCCCCGGACACTTCACTCGCGACATCCCTGCATTCATCGATCGAGACACCGCACTCGACGCCGAGACGCGCACCCTCGTTCGATCGAGCCCCGAATACGGGAACTGCCTGGTGTGCGGAGTCGATCGCGAGGACGGCTACCGCCTCCGGCCCGGCGCAGTCGCCGGCGTCGAGGACACGGTGGGCTGCCTGTGGCGGCCAGGCCACCTGACACCACTGCTGGATCCAGCTGATGTCATCCCCGCGACCTGGGCGGCACTGGACTGCCCGGGCGTCTGGACCACCGATGCACCACGTGACCCCATGCTGCTCGGGCGCATGACCGCGTCCGTTGTGCTGCAGCCCGACCTCGACGAGGAGTTCATCGCCGTGGGGCGCTGGCACTCTCGGGAGGGACGCAAGATGCTCACCTCAACCGCGCTGTATTCCACCGACGGCCAGCTCATCGGCCATGCCGAGCAGGTGTGGATCGCGATCACCGGACATCCGGTGCGCTAGGAGGTACCCATGACGGATCGTCTTGCCATGCCCATGTCCGTTGAGGCTCGTTACGGAGCGGGTCTTGACCGGACGATCGTCCTCGGTGGCGGTGGAGTCTGGTTCGTCGCCTGGCAGACCGGCTATCTGCGCACCCTGATGAAGCTCGGTCTGGACTTCTCCCTGGCCGAGCGCGTCGTTGGGACGTCGGCCGGTTCGGTGATGGCGAGCGTTATCACCGGTCGACGACTCGCGGCTTTCCACGCGGCGATCTCCGGGCTCGCGCGTGCCCCCCAACTCGTCTCCGCCCTTGCTCCAGCGAGTTCACTGAGCCCTTCCCAAGATCGGGCGCTCGAGATGTTCCGCGCGGCCCAGGACAACCACCCCGACACCATCAAAGCGATTGGTTACGCAGCTCTCGCCGCTGACACTCCGAGTGCGAGTGCGCTCGCACGCAACATCACCGTGCTGCTGGCGATGCGGCGTTGGCCTGCCGACACTTTGCACATCACCTGCGTCGACACCTACACCGGTGAGCGCTGCGTCGTGACCGGCAGTGATCAGGTGCCGCTCCCCCGGGCGGTGGCCGCTAGTAGCGCCGTGCCCGGGATCTTTCCGCCGCAACCCATCTTGGATCGTCGCTGTATGGACGGCGGGGTCAGTGGTTCGGGAACACACACCGACCTCGTGGCCGGCGCCAAGCGCGCGCTGGTGATCTCGCTCACAGATGGCACAGCGACCGAGGACACCTGGGGCACTGTCGCACCGGGGGGAATCGCCCGACAGTTCGACGCACTCGAAGCCAGCGGGACTCGAGTTGCCCTACAGATTCCCCGGGGACCGATCCCCGAGGACCTCATGGATCCGCGCGCCGTGCCCGATGCCCTCGCGCGCGGCACCGCCCAGGCCATCGAGGACCACCCTGAACTCGCGCAGATGTGGGCCTGACGGCACGATAGAACGCATGCCTGCCGCCGACACCGATGTCCTCGTCGTCGGTGCCGGACCCGCGGGTTCGGCAGCCGCCGCCTGGAGCGCTCGCGCAGGCCTCGACACGCTTCTCGTGGATGCCGAGCAATTCCCCCGAGACAAGCCGTGCGGCGACGGACTCACTCCGAGAGCAATCGCCGAACTCGACCATCTGGGACTGTCCCCCTGGCTGGAAGGTCGCGCCCGCAATCGTGGGCTGCGCGCGGCCGGGTTCGGACAACTGCTCTACCTGCCCTGGCCCGGTGGCTCTCTTCCTTCGCATGGAGGAGCCGCTCCACGCCTCGAACTCGACGCAGCCATTCGACAGGTCGCGCTCGACTCAGGTGCCTCCCCGCTGGAGGGGGCACGTGTGGTCGATGTCGTCATGGCCGGACCTCGAGTGTCAGGCGTCGTGGTGAAGGATGGGACGGGCACACGCACCATCACCTGCCATCGCCTCATCGTCGCCGATGGCGCGAAATCGCAACTCGGTCGCCAGCTCGGGCGAGAGTGGCATCGTGACACTGCGTATGGCGTAGCAGCTCGTGCCTACGTGAAGTCTGAGCGCAGCGATGACGAGTGGATCTCCTCGCACCTGGAGTTGCGGGGCGCCGATGATCGGCTGCTCAGCGGCTACGGGTGGATCTTCCCGCTGGGAGACGGCGAGGTGAACCTCGGCGTGGGAACGCTCGCCACCAATAAGCACCCCGCGGACATCAACCTGCGCAGCGTCCTGCATCACTATGCCGACGCCCAACGCGAAGACTGGCAACTCGGGGATGACGTCCGTGCGGTCTGGTCTGCACTGCTCCCCATGGGCGGTGCCGTCTCCGGGGTCGCCGGGCCGAACTGGATGTTGGTCGGGGATGCCGCCGGTTGTGTGAACCCCCTCAACGGAGAAGGCATCGACTACGGACTCGAGACCGGACACCTCGCCGCACAGGTGCTCTCCTCTCACGGCCGCAGTTACGACCTGTCCCTGCTGTGGCCGAGTCTGCTCCGGGAGAGGTACGGACTGGCATTCTCCATCGCTCGGCGTCTCGCCGGCCTCATCACCGTCCCTGGATTCCTTCCCACGCTCGGCCCGATCGGGATGCGGTCACAAATTCTCATGACGATCGCTCTGCGTGTCATGGGCAATCTGGTGACCCCGGAGGATTCCGACGCCATCGCGCGTATCTGGAGGAGCGCTGGCCGCGCCTCCGTGCGCCTCGATGACCGGCCGCCCTTCACGTGACCTCCACGATCGCGATCACCGGCGCCGGAGGATTCATCGGTTCCGCCATCGCGCGCCGCTATCTCGAGCGCGGTTGGACAGTGCGTGGAGTCGATATGCCTGGCGTCGCACCGATTGAGGGAACACAGTGGATTTCCGGGGATATCCGGGACGACGAGATCGTCGATGAGTGTGTCGCAGGCGCGCAACTCGTCGTTCATACAGCGGCACTCGTGTCCGAATCGGGTGACTGGGCGCAATTCCACGAACTCAACGCTGTCGCACCGAAGCGAGTCGCTCTCGCCGCCCGTCGGTCGGGCGCACGCTCCTATGTCCACTTCTCCAGCGTCATGGTGCATGGCTTCGACTACCGCGATGGCGCGAATGAGGATGACCCCTTAGATCCTGCCGATAACCCCTACTGCTGGTCGAAGATCATCGGCGAGCATTCGCTGCGCGGAGTGAACGAGCCCGGACGATTCCGCGTCCACATCGTGAGACCCGGTGATGTCTACGGACCAGGAAGCGATCCATGGATCAACCGCCCACTCAGACACATGTCGGAGCGGACGTTTCTCTATGTCGATGCCGCACACTCCGTGATCAATCATGTCTACATCGACAATCTGGTGGATGCGATCGAGGTGATCGTCGAGGCAGGTGATGATGCCGCGGATCGTGCCTTCATCGTCACGGACGGTCGACGCACCCTGATGCGTGACTTCTGGGGCTGGTTTGCTGAGCGCGGTTCCCGACATCGACACCCCGAACTACCCGGCTGGGTCGCAGAGCCAGCAATCGGAGTTCTTGCTCGAATTCTGCCCAGGGGCGTCACGCAACGACTCGATCTCGATCGCCAGTCGATCCGGTATCTGCGTCGCCGAGGCACTTTCGACACGAGCCGAATCCGATCACTTGGGTGGTCGCCTCGCGTCGAACTTGACGAGGGTCGGGAGTTGACGCTGAGGGCGCTCACCGAGGCAGGGATCACCTGGTAACTGCGCCCACCGATCGACGCGGCAGTCCGGGAAGCGACGAGATGAGGAAGAACAGCGCACCGATGAGTGTTCCGAGGTTCGCAATCATCGGATAGATCTCCTCACCGGTGAGCGGGGAGACATATGCGCCTACCGCGGAGACGATGAAGAACGCCGAACCGATGATGTTCAGCAGAGCCAGATGGCGCTGATCACCGTCCTCCTTGCGTCCCTGAATCGGTCGGTGCAGTCGGAAGAAGATGGCGCTCGCCGTCAAGAAGAGCACCGAGCCGAGTAGATCAGGCACCCACAGCAGACGCTCCTGCTGAGCGATCGACAGATCGCGAGCGAATGCTGCTGTGAGGTTGGTCTGAAACAGCAGGGCGCCGACCGCCTGGACCGCACCACCGACCAGCGACCAGCGAGCCATCGATCTCGTGGTGCCATGCGGGGATGATCGAGCACGGCGACTCGCGACGAACTCACCGAGCACCTGGGCTGACGCCCCGATGAGATAGAGGCTGGATCCGATGAAGAAGGTCACGGTGGCCACCGCATCGGGGATCACCTGCACTACGGGCATGACCGCCCCAGCCATGAACAGGATCGAACCAACGGTGAAGGGAAAAGCGACCCACCAGCCGGGATCTCGGGGCGCCCACCAGCGGCGCCTTCCGATTCTGGTCACCCGCCCCACGGTATCCACGAGCCGTTTCGTCGTTCAAGGTCACGGTCTCGAGGCCTTAGAGTGGTGGCATGGCTGAGGATCCATCACAGGCACTGCTCCCCGGGCGTATGGGGATGCTCGTGCGCCTGCAGGCTCAACCCGGCCAGCGTGCGGCTCTCCTCGACGTCGTCAACCGCTATACCGATGGCCTATCCGAAGAACCAGGCACCGAGGTATTCATCGTGCACCTCGATCCAGACGACGCTGACATCGTCTGGCTCTATGAGATCTTCCGCGATGAGAACGCCCAAACGGAGCATCGGGCCGCCGAGGGCTTCGCCACCTTGATGACCGAGATGCCAGAACTCCTCGCGGCGCCCCCAGGGGTGCTGCGGATGGATCCCCTGCGCCTGTCGATGCAGCAGGCCATGCTCGACGAGGAATGGGAGCTGTAAAAAACATCCACATTCCGGTGAAGGGATCACCCACTTCCCGGCATAGACAGGATATGAGCGACAGCGCCGACGCCACCCGCCCGCCCGACTCAGTGGATCTGGACCGGCTCACCGCCACTGATCCCCTCGCCGCCAAGACCGACCCAGACCTGACCGCCCTGCGGGAGCGGATCCTCGCCGAAGCCCGAGACGAGGCACAGTCCCCCGGTCGCGACCGCCGACGGCTGATCGAGTTCGGGATCGCCGCGGCAGTCGTGCTGCTGGCAGCGGGAACCCTCGCGGGGCTGGCTCTCGGTCGCGCCACCGGGAGCGATCCGATCCTGGCGATCACCGACGAGACCGTCGACGTTCCCGCCGTGAATGACGCACCCGCGGTCGGTCCCGATCGCATGATGATGCCTGGGGCCGGCGCCCCGGTGATCGAGGATGCGGCAGCGACAAGCATGCTCTGGCCCGGCTATGCCGAAGGCTTCGAGCCGGCTCCTGGCCTCAGCGATACCCCCGGAACCGCCGACGGGTACCGGCTGAACGGCGCGGGTGTGGATCGGGTCGTGCTCGCCGAGCAACTTGCGGACTCCTTCGGTGTCACAGGGTCAGCTATCGAGACCGATGGAGTGGTCACGATCGGTTCGCCAGATGGATCCGGTGCATCCGTGTGGGTCTATGACGATGCGAGCGTCTCGTGGTCTTTCGCGAACAACACTCGTGACCCGTGGGCCTGTTCGGACTCCACTACTTCGAGTGGTGGTTCGGCCGTCGATGGGGAACAAGGGAGCATCGAGCCCGACGTTTCAGAGCCGGGCCTCCCTGAGCCCTGTGTTCTCGAGGGTGAGTCGATGCCCGAGGACGAAGCGCGGGCGGAGGCGCAGCGGATCTTGGGTTCGGTCGGGGTCTTCGACTCCCCCGGCATCAACATCGGTGTGGAGTGGGAAACCTTCGATGACGGCGCGGTGACCACGGTGACCGCATGGCAGACCATCGACGGGCAGCGCACCCAGTTGAGCTGGAGCATCACCTTCGATGCGCAAGGCCCCCTCTGGGCGAATGGTTTCGCTGCCGGACTGCAGGTGGTGACCGACTATCCCATCGTCGGAGCTCGCACCGCGGTCCTGCGCTCGGCGCAGCCACAGTGGCGGGCCTTCGGACCGACTCCGGTTGACCCCGTCGTCATGCCGATGGACATGCCCCGTGTCCTGGACGATGATCCAGCCGGCTCGACGACGAGCGCAGCAGCTACATCCGATGACATCCCGATCGTGTGGGATCCCGCAATCGTGACTGAGGCGGAGGAAACTCTCGCGCAGTACTGGGGCCCCGACGGGCAGTTCTGGCTGCTGCCCGGGTACCGCCTCACCACAGCTGAAGACCGGGGCACCTGGGTGATCATCGCTGTCGACCAGTCCGCGGTGACCTTCACCTCAACTCGCTGACGCTATCTGTAGGCTCGACTCTGCTCGTGGTCCTTGGGCTTCGAGCAAGGAGGGATGGCCGAGCGGCCGAAGGCGACGGTCTTGAAAACCGTTGAGGCGGTGTCCCCGTCTCCGTGGGTTCAAATCCCACTCCCTCCGCCGATAGCCCTTCTCCGGGTATATCTGGCCCTGTTGGGGCTCGATCTACCCGGAGAATTACCCGAAGTACGTCGGCCCTTCGCGCCGATACCATCCGGCTATGGGCAAGGCCGGGCGTATCGCTATCACCATCACCGCGATCGTGCTCGCCTTGCTGATCCCGAACCTGGTCCTTGCACCGATGGGAGCACCGGCGGCAGGGAGTCTGATCGGACTCGCGGGTCTCGGCATTGCCATTGCGGCCGTGTCAGCAGGAACACGTCCAGCACTCTTCGCGGCACTCCTCTTCGCCCCCGCCACCCTCCTCATGACGGTGAACCAGGGCAATCCTGCGTTCGGAGTTATTGGCCTCGCGTCTGTCGCCGCCGGAATCGGATTGACAGCGCGGCGGGGTTGGAACAAAGCCTTCGTAGTGACCGGCATAGCAAGTGCGTTCATCGCAAGCGAGTGGACTCCCCAGGAACCCTTGACCTCTCCCCTCATCTTTGCGTTCGTCACGGCGCTCTACCTCATCGTTGTGGCACTCGCTACAGGTTCGATCGGCAAGCGCCTTCTGCCCCCTGGCAAGGCCGAGCATTCTCCCTGGGAACGCGTTCTGGCCTATACCGGTGTCCTGGTTCTCTCGACGATCACCACCGCTCTCATCGCACTCGGGGGCGACTGGGGACACACCGGCGGATGGCTCATCATGACACCCTTCATCGTCATCCAGCCCTCGGTGAAGGAGGGCTGGCGCAAAGCACTGAATCGGTCGATCGGCACACTCTGTGGCTTCGCTATCGCCTACGTCGCTGCTGCGATCCTCGGGAGTGGCGCCGCCCTGACGATCGTGGGATATGTCTTCGCTATCGCGACCGCCATCGCCCTGGTGAAGAAGTGGCCCTACGCCCTCTATGCGACGGTGCTCACTCCGGCCATCGTGATCCTCGAAAGCGCCGGCCGAGATGTCGATCAAACCGGTGACAACCGGATCATCGCAACCCTTCTCGGCGTCGGAATCTCCCTAGTTGCGATGGCCGTCGTTCTCCTGATCTTGAATCGACAACTCATCGGGGGGCGTCACCTCAGGAGCAACGATGTTGATCAGTGATCTGCTCCGCCTGATCGTCATCGACATCGCGGTCATCGCGGGGCTGTCCATCGTCATCGGGGCGACAGCTCCACGCTGGCCCGATCGATGGCTTGACGCGGACCACGGTCCCCTGCGTTGGAATTTTCCACGGAAGGAATCAACCTTCCGCGCACTCGGGGTCACCTGGCTGGCTCAGCACCTCCCCGAGTTGGGCGCCATTTTCGGTGGGACAAGCAAGGCGACTCTGCCGGGGCGTGATGTTGAGAGCCTTCAGCGCTATCTGATCGAGGTGCGTCGAGGCGAATGGGTGCACCTGCTCTCGATGCTCACCTTCATCCCGCTCATCTTCTTCAATCCCTGGTGGCTCGCACTGGTCTTCGCCGTCATCGCCATCGGTGGAAATACACCGTTCGTACTGATCCTTCGCTACAACAGATTGCGACTTAGCCGCCTGCTGAGGCGTATGACTGGCTAGGCTTCCGGCCGTGTCGAATGAGTATGGCGTCACCTCGATGACGGCACCGCTACGGCGAGTTGCCGTGCGACCACCAGCACTCGGGTCGGATTTCGCCGACGCGCACTGGGGGCAGCCACTAGACGAACAGCTTCTTCTCGACCAGCACGCAGCATTCACCGGCATGCTTGAGCGCCTTGGCTGCGAGGTGAGCGTTCTTCCCGGACGAGCCGACCTTCCTGACTCGTGCTTCACCTACGATCCCGCATTCGTCGTCGGCAGCGGAGTCATCGGGCTGCGTTCCTCCAAGAGCGTCCGATCGGCGGAGGGTCCCGTGCTGACACAGGAACTCTCAGATATCGGAGTGCCGGTGCTCGGGTCGCTGACCGGTGATGCCACTGCTGACGGTGGTGACATGTTCTGGCTCGACGACCAGACTCTCGCCATCGGGCGGTCATATCGAACGAACGCTGCGGCCGTCGCTCAGATACGGGATCTCGTGGAACCGCTCGGAGTGCGAGTGGAGGTCTTCGATCTGCCACATGACCAGGGGCCCGACTGGTGCCTCCACCTGATGAGTGTCGTGTCCCCCGTTCGCCAGGACCTTGCCGTCGTTTTCGAGCGGCTCGCTCCGGTGGCGCTCCTTCAGGCGCTTGCAGAGCGTGGGATCGCGACGATCAGCGTGCCCGAGGAGGACTGGTTGTCCCTGGGCTGCAATGTGCTGGCGATCGAGCCGGGGGTCGTTGCGATCGCGTCCGGCAACGACATGACCGCGCAACTCCTGGCGGATTCCGGATGCGACGTCCGCATCTATGCCGCAAGCGAGATCACCAAGGGTGAAGGTGGCCCGACCTGTCTCACTCGCCCGATCTGGCGAGCGGGCTGACAAAAGTTAAAGCGGTGATTCACCTGCAAGTTGCCAGACACGCGCGCCACCAACCAGCGCCGCAGTATTCGGCACGATGACGGTGTCGTCCCCGAGTTTCACGACCTGCGATGCGGTGATGTGACGGGAATTGCCGCCGCCGATATAGAGACGATCCCACACGAATATCGGCCGCAGCCCGTCCACCACTCGCACCACCCGACGTGACCAGAACGAGTCGCCGAGTCGACGACGCTCAGCTTCTCCGATGTATGTGTCGTAGCTCAGCCCCCAACGGACAGGGGCCTGGGACAACTCCAGATGTGGCGCGAGCCGACCACCGTCGAACAGTGCACACCCCAGACCCGTTCCGAGGGTGAGGACCAGCTCCAGCCCCTGGCCCGCGACGACACCTGCGGCATGGAACTCCGCGTCATTGAGGACCATCGTGGGAATACCCAGCGCATGCGTCAGGGCGCTTCGGGCATCGAAGCCGTGCCATTGCTCGACGAGATTTGGATCGATCTTGCTTCGCGGACCGCGAACGGTGACGTAGTGCGGCGTAGCGATGACGACACCGTGTCGGATCATGCCGGGAAGTCCCACGCTGGCCCGCTCAGCCGCGGGGAGTTGATCGGCGAGCTCAAGGATCGTCTCGACGAATCGCTCGGTGGGGAGGGGGTAGGGGGTTGGCACACGGATGGGCTGGGCACGCATGGTCCCGGTCTCATCGAGCACGGTGGCCTTGAAACCTCCACCACCGCAGTCCACGACGAGGGTGGAGGTCAAGGTGGCGGGCTTCTTATCTTGGGTCACGCGACATCAGTGTGCCGGGTGCGGGGCGTCTCCGGTAGCCTGTCGGGGCTGGTTCGCCAGCACGGAGGCGTCGCCTAGTCCGGTCTATGGCGCCCGCCTGCTAAGCGGGTTTGGGGCTAAAACCCCATCGAGGGTTCAAATCCCTCCGCCTCCGCCATCGACGAAATGTGCCCCCGCAGGGGGTGCAGTTCGTCG
>CAZVCZ010000023.1:0-19051 GCA_964626275.1 uncultured Bifidobacteriaceae bacterium
TCCTCAACTCCCAGGTGGTTGAGAGCACCAGATGCACCATGTCCTCGCTCGGCTTCGTCGACCTCGATCAGAACAAGCTTCAGAGGCGGATCGACGATTTCGAAATTCGCGTAGCCGGGCTTGAGTTTGTGGGGCTCTGTGGCGAAGACCGTCCTGTAGAAGTCAATGGCGGACGCGAGGTCGCTGACATTGAGGGCGAGTTGCACGCGTGACATGACACTCCTTTCAACACCTCAAGACTACATCGATAAGCGTCGATATCTTGAGGGAGTTCTTAGTGGCCGGGTCTGGGCACCGTGCTCATGAGGGTCTGCGAGAAGCCACCGTCCACGACGATGTCAGCACCAGTGACGTATTGGGCGCGTGGTGACAGCAGGAACAGCACCACCTCGGCGATATCACAGGGTCGGGCGACACGCTGGATGGGAACAGCGGCATTGCGACGCTCGAGGACTCCGGGGGACAGGTAGTACGCCTCGGTCATCGGGGTGCGCACCAGCCCCGGACTGATCGTGTTGCTGCGAATCCCCTGCGTTCCGAGTTCGAATGCCAGTTGCTGCGACATCAGGATCAGGCCCGCCTTGCTGGCACTGTAGGCCGAGGAGTTGGCCTGCGGGTTCGTGGCCGCGATCGACGCGATGTGCACCATGGCGCCGCCACCGCGGGCGATCATGCCGGGAGCGAAAGCCTGAGCAGCGTGGAAGGCGCCGGACAGGTTCACCTGCAGGACCTGGGCCCAATCATCGGGATCCACGTCGATCAGTGCGCCGGCTCGTACGATGCCTGCGGTGTTCACCAGCAGATCAACCTCGCCGATTCGGGAAGCTGCGGCAGCGACACTGCCCGCATCAGCGACATCGCAGGTGTGCGCCTCGATCTCGAAACCGAGCAGTTGAGCGTCCTCGATGGTGTGGGCGAAGGCAGCCTCGTCCCGGTCGAGGATGGCAACCTCGACTCCCTGATCGAGCAATTTCAACGCCGTCGCGCGACCGATGCCGCCACCACCACCCGTGACGACGGCACGCCGACCGACGAGGTTCAACCACTCAGACATGAGCGAGCAGATCCAATGCCGCGTGGGTCCGGTCAACCTGCTCGAGCCACACATGGCGCAGGATGTCGATCCGCCATTCATGCTCCTGGCTGGCTGTCAGCGGTCCGGCGATCGGCCGGAATCCACCTGGAGCTGATTCGTGCAGCGCGATCATGCGCGCGGCAATGTCGGCCTGGATCGGATAGATCGGTGGCTGCGGACCCCGCGCCCCGATCATTCCGATGAGATAGAGCTTCTCCAAGTTCAGTGGCACGACTGCGGCGCCAACGCGCAGTGGGACATCATCCTGCGGCTTGAGCAGGGAGTCGTCGAGGAACGGCAGTGACGCGTAGAAGCCGGTCGCCCACAGGATGGTGTCGAATTCATCCGATGTGCCATCGGCGAAGTGCACCGTGTTCCCCTCGAATCTCTCCACGCCGGGGCGGACGGTGATCCGACCGTGCTGGATCCAATACAGCAGCAGGTCGTTGACTATTGGCGGTCCCTCGGCGAGCGTGTGGTGATCAGGCTCAGGCATGCCCGGATAGTCCTCGAAGGTGCCGACCTTCACCTTCATCATCAGTCGAGCGATGAGGTCCTGCTCATCGGGAGTGAACTCGGTGAGGAAGCCGAGCTCGGAGCGGGGCTTTCCGAAGAAGGTCTTGGGTTGGAAGAAGTGTCCGCGACGCACCACGATGTGGGTGTCGAAGTGTTGTTGCGCGGCGTCGACAGCAACGTCGCAGCCTGAGTTGCCCGAACCGATGACGAGCACTCGGTGTCCCTCGATATCCGAGGTATTGCGATAGGAACCGGAATGAATCTGCTTTCCCGCGAAGGTGCCGGGGATCTCCGGGATCTTCTGGTCCCACAGGTGACCATTGGCGACGAGGACACCGTCATAGTCGCGAACGAGTCCGTCGCTCGTGGTCACGCGCCATCCGGCCGATCCCACGGGACCATCCGTGGAGAGTGGCTCCACTGACTCCACGGCGGTGTTGAACGTGATCTTGCCCTTGAGGTCGAAGTTGTCGGCGAAGAGGTGAAAGTACTCCAGCATCTGATCCCGATGAGGAAACAGCGGCCAGTCCTCGGGCATCGGGAAGCCTTCATAGCCGGTTACCTGTCGGGAGGTGATCAGGTGGAGGGCGTCGTAGTCGTGATTCCAGTGACCGCCGATCACATCGGATTTCTCGAAGCAGTCCACCTCGTGGCCGGCGTCCAGCATGGTCTTCAAGGCGGCGAGGCCGGCGGGACCGGCGCCGATGACGCAGTAACGGGTCATGACTGTTCTCCCTGTGCGGCGTGATTGACCTGTGTGAACTCGTGTGTCGTCGTGAATTCGGCGATCGTGCGCTGGATGTGGGTATCCCAGGTGGCGATGGCAGCATCCGCATCACCCGCCTCGATGGCATCGAGCACGCGCTCGTGGCGTTCGATCTGGGCCTGTCGATCGAGGGTGTCGTAGGTGATGCCCAAGGCGGTGACGAAGAAGCGGATCTCGTTCTCCGTGCGTGATAGGGCGGCGCAGATACGGGGTAATTGACTCAACGCGAAGGTGGCTGACTGCACGGCGAGATCAGCATCGACCATGGCGACCGGGTTCGCGCGAACTGCCGGATCCCGCATGTGACCCAGCGCTTCCCGTGCGGCGGAGAACTCCTGGTGTTCCCCCGCCTTGATTTCGACTGCTCGCGCGAGTGCGATGCCGCCGAGCGAGAGCCGCATCGCGTACACCTCCAGGACATCCTCGATCGTCGGCGTGACGACGACCGCACCACGATTCCGCCGTAGTTGGACGAGTCTCTCCGAGGACAGCAGCCGAATGGCCTCGCGCACAGGTGCCCGGGAGGTTTCGAACTGTGCGGCAAGTTCCATTTCGATGAGTCGATCGCCGGGGGCGATGCGACCGTCGATGATCGCCGCCCGGATGTTGTCGGCGAGCAGATCTCCGGTTGATTCCGAGGTGATCGGGGTGAAGACGCTCATCGCATCACGTCCGCACCGGAGATCACGATGGTCTCCCCGTCGACGAAGCCGGCCTGGCCTGATCCGGTGAGCAGCCAGACCCAGTTCGCGATCTCTACGGGTTCGGCGACGCGTCCGATGGGGATGCCAGCCGCAGCCTGCTCCATGCGCCCGGTCGCGGCATTGCCGGGAGTGTTCACCCACCCGGGCGCGATCCCGTTGACGCGGATGCCGCGGGGAGCGAGTTCGAGGGCGAGGCTCTTGGTGATCATGACGACCGCCGCCTTGGAGGCGCCGTAGAGCAATTGACCGGGGGAGACGGTGAAGGCATCGACGGAGGCGAAGTTCACGATCGCCGAGCCGGCCGGCATGTGCCGAACACAGGCCGCGGTGACGTTGAGAAGTCCGAGGACGTTGACGCCGAAGATCGAATCGAATGCCTCGGCCGTATAGGTGTCCAGGGTCGTGGGTGGATAGATGCCCGCGACGTTCGCGACCGCATCGATCCGGCCGCCCAGGTCGCCCACCTGTTCGGCGAGCGCGCCTTCGATGCCTTCCCGGTCCCGCACATCGGCCACGACGGGACGGACCCCGGGGCGGGCGTCCACGGCGGCGACGTCGAGAGCGATGACCTGCCAGCCTTGGTGGAGGAACACCTCGCAGGTGGCGGCGCCCATGCCGGATGCGGCACCGGTCACCACGGCTACCCCGCTCACCTGCACCTCCCAGTCCAGATTGTCGACAATCGACGAACAGGCCTGAGATTAGGTTCGCGGGTGAGCTTCCGTCAAGGGGTGCGGCGCCAGTCAGTCGAGCAGGCTGCGGACCGACTCGATGGCTCGAGTCACCTCTTCATCGGTCGTATAAGCATGGGGCGAGAGTCGCACCATGGACTCGATCCCCTCGCGCGCGAACTCGTCAGGCGCGTAGTCGGAGGTCGATAGGGATGTGTTGATCCCGCGCTCGCGGAGGGCGCGCACCATCGCGGCCGCACCCGGATCAGGAACGGTGATGGTGACGATGCCGCTGCGCACAGTGCCTCGATCCCGCACCCTCACACCGTCGATCTGATCGAGGCCCTCGCGCAGGGATCCGGCCAGATGGTCGATGCGTTCGCGGATCGGATCGATCCCGACATCGAGCGCGTAGTCGATCGCGGCGCCGAGGCCGAGGAGTGCGGCATAGGAGCGCTCCCAACTTTCGAAGCGCTTCGCTGACGTCGCCACCTCGTAGGTGCCCCGACCGGTCCAGGTCGCCGAGTGGAGGTCCAGGGGGAAGGGCTCGAGGTCGGTCAGGGCTCGATCAGAGGCGATGAGGAATCCGGTTCCTCGCGGTCCGCGGAGGAACTTCCGTCCGGTCGCGGAGATGAAGTCCGCACCGATGCGACCTGCGTCGACGTCGAGTTGGCCCACCGACTGGCAGGCATCGACGAGGAACCAGGCGGCTGAGCCCGAGAAGCGAAGTGCATCCCCGATGGCCACCACGTCGTTGACGACTCCGTTGTGGCTGGGTGCCTGGGTGATCGAGACGATGCGCACGTCCTCGTCGAGCATGTGCGTGAGGGCCTCCACGTCCGTCGACCCATCGGGGCCATCGGGGATCACATCGATGATCGCTCCGCTCTTTGACGCGACCTGGATCAGGGGAAGGACATTCGATGCGTATTCAGCCGAGGCAATGAGGATTCGGTCCCCGGGCTGGAGCGGCTCGGAGTGGATGACCGCCTGCAGCGCGCGATCCCAGGCCACGGTCGCGGACTCCAACAACGCCACCTGATCCGGCCTGCAGTTCATCAGCCGGGCGACGGAGCCGGGAACTGCAGCGATCTCCTCGGCGGCCTCGGCGTGCGCTTCGTATCCCCCGATCTCGGACTCCCGACGCAGGTGAAGGACCTGACGGTCGACGACGACAGAGGGGGGAAGTGCCGAACCGGCGTTGTTCAGATGGGTGACCTGGGTAGTGCCCGGGGTGTCGGCTCGCAGGGGTAGCGGATCCAGCATGGTCATGACCGTATCGGCGGCCCCGATGGTCCGGATAGGCTGGCGGGGTTCACGTTGGAATTCGCAAAGGGGACCCCATGTCGTTCGACGCAATGCGCGCCCAGATGGGTAGCGGAAACGGATTCATCGCTGCGCTCGACCAAAGCGGTGGCAGCACGCCCAAGGCTCTCAAGCTTTACGGGCTCGAGGAGTCCGCGTGGTCGAACGACGAGGAGATGTTCGACCTGGTCCATGCGATGCGCACCCGGATCATCACCGATCCTGCGTTCGTCGGGGACAAGGTCATCGCCGCCATCCTGTTCGAGCAGACGATGGACCGTGACATCGAGGGGATGCCGACCCCGAGCTACCTCTGGGACGTCAAGCACGTCGTGCCGATCGTCAAGGTCGACAAGGGCCTTGCCGATGAGGTCAACGGGGCTCAGGTGATGAAGCCCATGCCGGGTCTCGACGAACTCCTGGCGCGCGCGGCGAGCAAGAGTGTGTTCGGAACGAAGATGCGCTCCGTGATCAAGAACGCAGATGCCGATGGTGTGGCCGCCGTGGTGGATCAGCAGTTCGAGGTCGGCCTGCAGATTCTTGGTGCAGGACTCGTGCCCATCCTCGAGCCGGAGGTCGACATCCACTCGCCGACCAAGGCCGCGACGGAGGAGATGCTTCGCGATCGACTTCTTGCGGGCCTCGATGCGGTGCCCGATGGGCAGCAGGTGATGTTCAAGCTCTCGTTGCCGAGCCACAATGATTTCTATGCACCGCTCATGGAGCACCCGAAGGTGCTGCGAGTCGTTGCTCTGTCCGGCGGCTACAGCCGTGATGAGGCATGCGACATCCTCTCGGCGAATCACGGAATGATCGCGAGCTTCTCCCGGGCCCTGTCGGAGGGCTTGAGCGCGCAGCAGTCCGATGAGGAGTTCAACGCGACTCTCGGCGCTGCCATCGACGAGATCTACTCTGCATCGATCACCTGAGGAGTGCGCCCATGACCCTGCACGAAAACCTGTTGGGTGGTCCGCCCCCAACGTTTCTTCCCGAGGATGTCGAAGCGAGCGGCGAACTCCGCGGCGGCGCAGACGCATACGACGTGGCGCGTCGTCACCCTTCGTCTTCGCTGGCCTGGGCTGTGCTCGCTGATGCGGCGTGGAGTGAGGGACGGATCGTGGAGTCCTATGCCTTCGCCCGAGTGGGATACCACCGCGGACTTGACGCACTGCGCCGCAGCGGTTGGAAGGGTCACGGACCGGTGCCGTGGTCCCATGAGCCCAATCGCGGTTTCCTGCGCTGCCTGCATGCCTTGCAGCGGGCGGCGGCAGCGATCGGCGAGGAGGAGGAAGACGCACGCTGCGCTGCTTTCCTCGCTGATTGCGATCCGCAGGCCGCTGCTGCGCTCGCGGACTAGAGCGTCGACGATGACCCGCAGGGTCGCGGTAATCGGTGGAGGTATCGCGGGTGTCGCCTGCGCGACCGAACTTGCCCAGGCGGGTGTTCCGGTGCGGATCTTCGATCGCGGTCACCGGCTCGGTGGTCGACTCGCGACGCAAACTCTGAGGGGAACGGGAACACCCTTCGACGGACGTGTCGTGGACGTGGGAGCGTCCTATTTCACCGCGCATGACCCGGACTTCCTCACCGTTGTCGAGGGTCTTCTCGACAGGGGAGTCGCGCGACGGTGGACCGATACCTTCCACGTGGCGGACCCCAGGGGGGTCATCGGTCCGAAGTTGGGCCCGCTGCGATACGCGGCGCCGCGTGGACTTCGGTCGATCGTGGAGGATCTCGCGGGGCTGCTGCCTCAGGATCTTGTGGAGATCCGGCACCCGGTCGATGTGCCTGCCGTGCGACGAGAAGCGAATCGACTGATCGTCGAGGAGGAGGAATACGCCGCGGTCGCGATATGCGTTCCCGATCCCCAGGCCCTGACGTTGCTCGCAGATGACAGCGTGGCTGAGGTGCGAGAACTACTAGTGGACGGACCCGCCTGGGAGCCGGTGATGGCCTTGACAGCCGTCTTCGATGACGAGTGCTGGGATCCCTTCGATGGCATGTTCGTGAATAACGAGGCGGTGCTGACTTTCATCGCGCACGACGGTCGACGTCGCGGTGATGGCGCTCCCGTGCTTGTCGCGCATTCGACTGCGACGCTCGCGGCTGGCCATCTCGTCGAACCGTTGGGGGCTGCGCCAGCGATGCTCGCCTCGCTCGGTTCGGTGCTCAAGACCACAGGTGACCCATCCTGGTTCACCGTGAAACGCTGGACCTACGCTCGACCGCTGAGTGCGCGCGTGGAGCCCTTCGGCCTTGTCGGTGATATCGGTCTGGCCGGGGATGCGTGGGCGGACGGTCCGCGAACCGAGGCAGCCTGGCGCAGCGGACATGAACTCGGACAACGACTCGCGACCGGAATCCGGTAGCCTCGGGGTGAATTCCGCTCGACCATTCCCCCGCGTGACGAACTTGAGGTGACCAATGCCTGCCATCGCACTGCTGGGCGCCCAATGGGGTGACGAGGGGAAGGGAAAGGCCACTGACCTGCTCGGTGATCGTGTGGACTACGTCGTCCGCTACCAGGGTGGCAATAACGCTGGACACACCGTTGTCATCGGTGACAAGAGCTATGCCCTGCACCTCCTTCCGAGCGGGATTCTGTCCCCCGGAGTTGTTCCGGTGATCGGCAATGGCGTCGTCATCGATCCCAGCGTGCTGTTCGAGGAGATGGCGGGTCTCGAGGCACAGGGCGTCGACACCTCGAAGCTGCTCATCAGTGCGAACGCGCACCTCATCACCAGCTTTCACGTGACGCTCGACAAGGTCACCGAGCGATTCCTGGGCAAGGCGAAGATCGGAACGACAGGGCGAGGTATCGGACCTACCTACGGCGACAAGGTCGGGCGCCTCGGAATCCGCGTTCAGGATCTGTTCGACCCGTCGATCCTGCGGCAGAAGGTCGAGGGAGCGCTTGAGTCGAAGAATCAGGTGCTCATCAAGGTGTTCAACCGTCGAGCCCTGGATATCGATGCGGTGACCGAGGAGTTGCTCGGCTTTGCCGATCGGATGGCTCCCTATGTGGCGGACACCTCACTGGTCTTGAATGAAGCCCTCGATCAGGGTGCGACCGTCCTGCTGGAGGGCGGCCAGGGAACGCTGCTCGACGTCGATCATGGGACGTATCCCTTCGTGACATCGTCGAACCCCACGGCCGGTGGTGCATGCACGGGTAGCGGGATCGGCCCGACCCGCCTCACGCGTGTCATCGGAATCCTCAAGGCCTACACCACTCGCGTGGGTTCGGGCCCCTTCCCGACGGAGTTGTTCGATGCCGATGGCGAGAGGCTTCAGCAGGTGGGTGGTGAGGTGGGGGTCACTACGGGTCGGTCGCGTCGCTGCGGGTGGTTCGATGCGCCGATCGCTCGATACGCCACTCGCGTCAACGGACTCACGGACATCTTCCTCACCAAACTCGATGTCCTCACCGGCTTCGAACGGATCCCGGTCTGCGTCGCCTATGACGTCGACGGGATTCGCCATGACGAGATCCCGATGACTCAGACCGGGTTCCATCACGCCACACCCATCTATGAGTACCTCCCCGGCTGGAGTGACGACATCAGTTCGGCACGTTCCCTCGCTGACCTCCCGGCGACGGCTCGCGATTACGTCGCGTTCCTGGAGGAGGCGTCGCGGGCCCCCATCAGCGCGATCGGCGTCGGTCCGGATCGCGATGCGACGATCGTGGTCCGCGACCTGCTGTGAACACTGAGTTTCTCGACACGCTGTCGCGGATCGTCGGGGACGATCACGTCATCACCGATCCGGGTGTGATGGAGCCGTACCTCACCGACTGGACTCGACGTTGGAGCGGTTCAGCTCAGGCGGTCGTGCGTCCCGGCAGCACGAACGAGACTGCCGAGGTAGTGCGTGCGTGCATCGCCGCCGGGGTTTCGATTCAGGTGCAGGGCGGGAACACCGGTCTCGTCGGTGGATCCATTCCAGCACCTGACACCGCTGGCGTCGTGATCTCCACGCGTCGGTTGACGCGTTGCGATCCAGTCGATGACGTCGCTGGGCAGGTGACGGTGGGGTCGGGACTGACACTGGGGGATGTCCAGCGACATGCACGCACCGCCGGTTGGGACTACGGCGTCGACCTGGCAGCTCGCGATTCCGCGACGATCGGTGGCACTGTGGCGACCAATGCCGGTGGGATCCGAGTCATCGCCTACGGCATGACTCGAGCGCAGGTCGCCGGAATCGAAGCGGTGCTGCCATCGGGCGAGATCATCGAGCACCTCGGTGGTCTAGCCAAGGACAACACCGGCTATGACCTGGCGGGACTGCTCACCGGGAGCGAAGGAACATTGGGAATCATCACCGCTGTTCGACTGCGCCTGCACCGACCGCATCCGGCCACCTCCATTGCGTTCATCGGGGTGGGGACCTACGCCGAGGCGTTGCAGTTGCTGGATTCGGCGGTCGTTCCCGGCGTCCCACTGCTGGCGGCTGAGGTCATCGACGATGTCGGCATGGATCTTGCGATCCAGATCAGTGACCTCACCTGGCCCTGGCCGCGGCGCCACGCATTGGCCCTGCTGCTCGAGGTTGCCGATGGCGGAACGGGTGAGGGCTTCGACGAGGGAGCACTCGACGGGCTCGACGTCGTGATCGGGATCGATCGAGGTGAGCAGGAACGGCTCTGGGCATATCGAGAACTGCAGTCCGAGGCGTTCTCGACCCATGCGGCATCGACTCCCGGCGGAGTCGCGCACAAACTCGATATCTCGATCCCGATGCGGCATCTGGCTCAGTGTGCAGAATTGCTGCGGGAGCGAATGCTGGACTACGAGGCCGTTGCTGCATTCGGTGTCTTCGGTCATCTCGGTGACGGGAACATCCACGTCGAGATCTCCGGACCGGATGCCGATGACGCGGAGGTCGATCAGCGAGTTCTGTCGGTCGTCGAATCCTTCGGAGGAGCCGTGTCAGCTGAACACGGAATCGGTCGCGCCAAGACGGAATGGTTGAGTGCCTCGCGGTCCAGCAGTGAAGTAGAAGCGATGAGAGCGATCAAATCGGCCCTCGATCCGCGCGGCCTGTTCAACCCAGGAGTGCTGCTGTGACCACTCCACTGGTAGTGGCGCATCGAGGTGCGAGTCACGCAGAGCCGGAGCACACCCGGGAGGCCTATGAACTCGCTGTGGTCGAGGGCGCTGATGCCTTCGAATGCGATGTTCGACTGACCCGCGATGGACATCTCGTTCTCATCCACGACGCTCGTATCGATCGCACATCGACAGGACACGGGTCGGTGAGCCGGCTCACCTTTACCGAGCTTGATGAGCATCGCTACCCGCATCGACATCGCGGTGATGATCCGGACGCCTACCGGATGATGACCCTGTCGGATCTCATCTCCATCGCTGATGTCGGGGCGTCCCCCATCGGTTTGTCGATCGAGACCAAGCACCCCACCGTCGACTCGCATCGCCTGGAGGACGCGGTGATCGACCTCCTCGAACGTGCCGGGCGCAGCGGACCGGATGCGGGAACCAGGATCATGTCGTTCTCCCGGACCGCGCTTCGCCGGGCACGAGCGCGCTCGGCAGAGTTGCCCCTGGTCTACCTCTTCGATGCACCGCCCGCTCGGTATCAACAGGGAAGCCTGCCGCCCAAGGTGGGTATCGCGGGGCCGTCCGTCGCGTACCTGCGCGATGACCGTGACTACGTCGCACGGGTGCATGACCATGGCCATCAGGTGCATGTGTGGACTGTCGATGAACCCGTGGACGTTGATCTGTGCGTCGAACTCGGCGTCGATGCGATCATCACGAATCGCCCCGGGGCGGTGAACAGACTCCTCGGGCGTGCGCCGTAGGCTTCGCAACCGTGAGCCGCAAGCGAGGAAAGCCAGCGACATCCCCATCCTCCGACATCGACGTTCCCGTGGTCGGGCTGCGTGAGCCATGCCCGTGCGGTTCGGGGCGTCGTTACAAGGCTTGCCACGGCAAGTCCTCGTCACGTTCCGACGTGCCTGTCGGGCGCCCATTCGAAGGGCTGGGGAGTGAATGCGACTGGGTGGCACTGCGCGAGATCGTGCCCGCTGCCACCGCCCCGATCACGCTGCGTGACGATCCGGAACGGTCCGTCACCCTCACCACCGTGCTGCCGCTCGCGTGGCCTGCTCTTGTGCGCGACACGGGTGATGTCTACCTCGCCCTGCAGGTGACGACCGGCTCGGGCGACCCGAGCCGGGATGCCGCTGCAGCACTCCTCGAAGCACTCGAGGCCGAACCTGGCACGCCGATCCCACCCATGCGTACCGATCCCGATGGCCCTCGCTTGCAGGACCTTCTCGAGGTGGCGCCGCTCGAGGTCACCGTTCACGAATCCTTCGACTACTGGATGTCCGAGGACGCTGAGGCGACCGGAGATGTCGGAGAGTCCCTACGCCGCGCGAATGAGCGGGTGATGCCGACCATCCGCCTGAGCAGCGTCGATGCGGCCTACTGGGTCGACATGGGAGACAAGCGGTTCCTGCGCTGGGTGCTACCCCATGACGAGGAGAAGCTCCTCGACGCCTTTGCGCGACTGCGCGCTGCGAATGAGGCGGAACTCGTCGATGTTCCGAGTCGGTTCGTCGGCTCATTCCGCGCCGATGGATTGCTGGTGCCGGTGTGGGAGTTGACCGAGGGATCAACGGCCGAGGTGTGCGAGGCGGCGGCGACGGCGATGCAGGCCTCGATCGATGCGGCGCTCGCGATCACCGATCCGCTGACCAGCGAGCAGCGCCGCGCCCGTGCGGGATTGCAGACTCGCCAGGTCACGTTGCGCTGATCAGTTCCCAGAGCGTCCAACCGGCGAGAACGACCAGAACGACTCCGGAGGCGATCCGCACCTTCCATAGTGCGATCCGCGTGGACACCCAGGTCCCGAGCAGGACACCCACGCCGGACACCGCGAGGAGAGCAGCCCACGCTCCGATGAAGACCGACACAGGGGAACCGGTCTGTGCGGCTAATCCGGCGGTGAACAACTGGGAGAGGTCACCCCATTCGGCGATGAAGAGCACTCCGAAGCTGATGGCGAACATGCGCCACCACGACGTTGTCGCCTCGGTGTCGGGCTCTTGATCGCGCTCTGCGGAACGCGAACGCAGTCCCGACCAGATCATGAGAATGGCCCCGACTGAGAACAGCACCGCGGTGATCGTCAACACGATGCGTTGCGGGAGGAGTGAGAGCAAACCGCCGGCGGTCACGGCCACGAGGGTTTGGATGCCGAGTGCGGCGCCGACTCCGAGCCAGACTGCGAGTCGTCGATACCGAGTAGCGAGAACGATCGTGGCGATCATCGTCTTGTCCGGTAGTTCAGCGAGAGCGATGACACCGAAGGCCACAACAAGTGCGGCCGGGTCGAACCAGTTCATTACGCCGTGGTCCCTGAGGGATCCTCGGGATCGTGCGAGACCTCGTCCTGCGAGACCGCGCTCGTCGGCCAGATGACATCGGTTGTCGGAACCCGATCGCCGCTCCATGGCGCTCGAACAGCCGAATAGATCGATGCGAGTTGGTAGGCGGCGTATTCATAGCGCTGCCGAGTCGCGGCGAAGTACTCCCAGGCCTCGTCTGGGTCCGTATCGATGGTGGTCCCGGCCTCTCGCAGCATCGCGACGGCAGTGTCGAACTCCGCTCGCGTGATCCGGATCTGGTGAGACTCACGACCGAGGATCTCGCCTCCGGCCGTCCCGATTCCAGTGCGCAGGGTGTCGGTGGTGATGGCCTTACGGACCGCGGAGATCCCCGGGGTGTCGGCGGGGATCTCGTCCAGATGCGCGAGGAAGGGATCATGGTCGCTGGAGCGGTGGCGCAGTCTCATCGCGTGGCGAGCCGTGAGACGCAGGGTTCGTGCTGTCCGCTGACTCAATTCCACAGCGAGTAAGGCGTTCATGGTCAGCGACCCCTCCTCGATGAGGGCGAGGGCACGCGCACGAGGTCCCTTGGAGTTCAGGGCATTGCTCAGTGCCGCAGCATCGACCACGGCGAGTAGGGAGATCAACCAGTGCCGCTCGGCGATGGCGGAGCGCATGCGGCTCAGTGGCGGATAAAGGGTTTGGGCCAGGCGCACATCGGCGGCCCACCGCGTCCAGGAGTCGAAGATCTCCGCGAGCCGATCCTGTGTCTTGAGCAGGCTCACCCGGGCGAGCAACTCCGGACCCCAGGCGGGTTCGCCTGCCATCGTGCCGAGAAGCGAGGTGGCGTTCTCTCGCGTCAGCCAGGCGCTGTAGAGGGTGGGGAGGAAGCCGATCAGCAGTGCGATGACAACCGGTCCCGTGGCTGCGGCCATGAACTCCACGTAACTTTGATCCACCGTGGGAGAGCCGAAGAGCCCGAGGGTGAACAGCGCGGACCCGGCTGACTGCAGCGAGACCCCGAAGGAGTAGTCGGAGATTCCGAAGATCATCAACCCATAGGCCAGGACGTAGATCAACAGCCAGGCGGTGAGGTTGGCGAAGACCGCGATCGGCCCGTTCCAGGACAGGATCCGATCCCGCCGCGGGAAACTGCGATGCAATCGGGCAATGAAGCCGTAGGCCCGGTTCACCAATCGGGTGACCATCGCCGCCAGTAGCGAGGGGATCGCCCGTGGAATCACCATCGTGCGAACCAGGCTCAGGGTGTTGGCGATGAAGAGGACGACACCGGCGATGAAGGGCACCACCCTCACCACGGGGTCCCATGCTCCGACGTCGAAGTCCAGTGCGAGCAGCACATGGCCACAGTAGTGGGCTCACGGACTAGGCTGCCGCCCATGTCTCTGGACGCGTCGAGCACGTCGCTGGTCGCCCTCATCGCTGCGGTCGTCGCGATCATCGGGCTGGCCCTGGCCGTCGTGCTGGCCACGCGGATCGCCCGGATGCGACGTGACTATCGCGTCCTCCAGGGCAGCGACGGCCGTGAGTCATTCGTGGAGGTGGTCGCGCGGAAGGCTGAGGAGGTCAAGGAGCTCCGTGCAGAGGTCGAGGACCTGGCCCAGGAGTTGCGCCAGACGAGGGAGGATCTTGCTCAGGCTCTGCGTCATGTCTCCGTCGTTCGCTATGACGCCTTCGGGGACATGGGTGGGCGGATGTCATTCTCGGCTGCGTTGACCGATGATCATGGCGATGGGGTGGTGATCACCACGATCCATGCACGAGCGGAGTCGCGCACCTACATCAAGGGTGTACGTCGAGGTGAGGCCGAGGTACTGCTGTCCCCTGAGGAGGATCAGGCCCTGAGCGAGATCCTGAGGTCGCTGCCGTGAATAGGTATGCCTTCCTCGGGCCACGAGGAACATTCGCTGAAGCTGCCTGGCGGGAACTCGGCCTGCTCGATTCCGAAGCTGAGCCCGCTGAGTCGGTCATCGCAGCGCTGAATCTCGTGCGGGCCGGCTCGGTACGTGGTGCGCTCGTGCCGATCGAGAATTCGGTCGAGGGATCGGTGAGCACCACCCTCGATGAGTTGGCCAGTGGTGATGCGTTGGTGATCACCGCTGAGGTGTCCATTCCGGTGCAGTTCGCTCTCCTGGTCCGACCCGGCACGACCATCGGTGATATCCGTTCCGTCGCAACCCATCCTCACGCACAGGCACAGTGCCGTGGTTGGCTCGCACAGCACCTGCATGACGCGAGTGTCATCCCGGCGATGTCCACTGCCGGAGCCGCGGAGGCGCTCGCGGGGGATGCCCCGTTCGATGCAGCGATCGCTCAGCGCATCGCGGCGGAGCACTACGGCCTGGAGATCCTCGCTGATGAGATCGGCGACAACGATGACGCCACGACGCGTTTCATCCTGGTGGAGAGGCCCGGACACGTTCCCCCGCAGACGGGAGCCGACAAGACCACACTCGTCCTCTTCATGCGCGCTGATCATCCGGGCGCTCTGCTGGAGATCCTGACCGAACTGTCGGTGCGCGGAGTGAATATGACGCGCATCGAGTCCCGCCCCACCAGGCGCGCGATGGGTGACTACTTCTTCTCCATCGACTGCGAGGGGCATGTGGAGGACGAACGGGTGGGCGAGGCGTTGAAGGGCCTGCACCGGATCTGCGCGCAGGTGCGATTCCTCGGTTCCTACCCACGCCACGATGGTCGCCAGCCCCTCCTTCGCCCGGGGGTCGCCGATGGTGACTTCACCGAAGCTGATGAGTGGCTCCGCCACATTCGGGGCGGCGACACCGGTTAGGCCCGGGCGCGACGCTTCTCGATCATCTCCTCCACCGCGGCGTCGGGGATCTCGACCCGACCGAATCCGGTGAAGTGCGCATTGGTCCAAGGTGTGCCGCGGACGGGGGAGACGATGACGCCGACCCCGTAGTCCGAGGCGTGCACGATCTGGCCATCGCCGATGTACACCGCCACATGGCGTGCCCCACCGGTCAGATAGAACACCAGATCACCCGGCATCGCCTTGCTCTCGTCGATCTTTCGCACCTGCTGGTACTGCCCCGCGCTGTAGTGGGTCAACTCGACCCCGGCCCAGCGCCAGGCGAAGAGCGTCAGCCCGGAGCAGTCGAAGGCATTCGGGCCCTCGCCTCCGGCGGCGTAGGAGTCCCCCTCCTGACGCAGGGCTCGATCGGCCACCGCCTGGCGGATCGCATCCCGGGCGCTCCGACGCTCGCGGACCTTAGCCTTCACGGCGCGTGCGCTCGGGACGACGACGGACTCGACGACCGGAGAGTCAGCGGTGACCGACGATGGCGATGCCTCGGGGGTGGCCTGTGCGATACCGGCGAAGCCCAGGGAACCGATGGTGATGGTGGCGGCGAGAGCGAGCTTCACGGTTGTCGCCGGGCGCATAGATCTCCTCGTGTCGGGAATATAACGAAAGAGACACTAAGAGATAACGCTCAGATCGCAAAATTATCGCGGGAAGATCTCACCGATTATCGGATTTCGTGAGGACAGCCTCGCGGCTTATGTCTCGGCCGCTAGGGCGGCCTCGATTAGCTGCCCCACCCCCTCCTCCGCCGACGCCGGCAGGATGTGGGTCGCGGCGTCGAGCACGAGTGGGTGCGCATTGGCCACCGCATATGAGGTCTGAGCCCATTCCAGCATCGGCAGGTCATTGGGCGCATCGCCGGCGGTGATCACCCCGGTGTGATCGATGCCATCACGCGCGGCGACGAAGGCCAGGGTGGTGGCCTTCGAGACCCCCGGTGCGGCGATCTCGAGCAGGCGGTCAGCCGGATTCGAATGGGTCACTTCAGCAAGGCCGGCGACAGCCTCGGCGCCAGCGCTGAGGAACGTGTCGGCGTCGAAGCCGTGGTCGTCCGGGGGGCGCACGAGAAGCTTCACCACGTCTCCGGTCTCCACGAGTTCGTCGATCGGCGCGATCAACGTTCCGGGTGGAATCGGCCAGCGGGGGGTGTAGCCCTCGGCAATAGCGAACTCCGTCGCGTCGGCGAGGCTGGCATCCAGCGCGGCATAGCCGGCGCCACCCGTGGGCGAGAGGCGCCCGCCGGGCCGGGCCCGCTCGACTGCGAACACCACTCCCGGAAGGGCGCGCCGCAGTCGATCGACAACCTCTAGCGCCGTGTCGGTCTTCAGGGCGAAGACATCGGTCACGTGACCATCGGCTAAATCAAGGACCACAGCCCCGTTGGCTCCGATGCCGATGCCGCGATGCCCTGTCATCTCCACGACCGGGGAAATCCACCGTGGTGGCCGACCGGTCACGATGACCAGATCCAGCTCGCTGTCCCGAAGATCATCGAGCGCCGCACGGGTGCGAGCGCCGACCGATCCGTCGGGCAGCAGCAGCGTGCCATCGAGATCGGAACCGATGAGGCGAACCCCGGGGGGTACCGGGATGACCGCTGATTCGCCCAACACGGTTGCCATGCTCTCAGGTGCGGTCTAGCGTCACATCATCGCCAGTGATGCGCCGGCGCCCCACGATGCGGAGGTTGGACGACATGGATGACTCAGTACGCCAACACAAGTACGTCTTGAGCGAGGACCAGATGCCGACCACCTGGTACAACCTCGTGGCTGACCTGCCGACTCCGCCCCCGCCACCGCTTCACCCGGGTCGGATGGATCCGGTCGGACCGGATGACCTGGCGCCGCTGTTCCCGATGGACCTGATCATGCAGGAGGTCACCGGCGAGCGGTACGTCGAGATTCCCGGCGGGGTGCTCGATGTGTACCGCCAGTGGCGTCCCTCCCCGCTGTTCCGCGCACATCGCCTCGAGCAGATGCTCGACACTCCTGCGCGCATCTACTACAAGTACGAGGGCGTGTCACCGGCTGGATCGCACAAGCCGAATACCTCGGTCCCGCAGGCGTACTACAACGCCAAGGAGGGGACGAAGAAGCTCACCACGGAGACCGGCGCTGGTCAGTGGGGAACCGCCCTAGCGTTCGCCTGCGCGCTGTACGGTCTCGAGTGCGAGGTGTGGCAGGTTGGTGCGTCCTACGACGCCAAGCCCTACCGCCGGCTCATGATCGAGACTTTCGGGGGGAAGATCCACCGCTCGCCCTCGGATGTGACCGAGGTCGGTCGTCAGCTCGCGCAGGACCCGAATAACTGGTCCGGATCGCTGGGCATCGCGATCAGCGAGGCCGTCGAGGTCGCTGCCATGGACCCGAACACCCGCTACGCCCTCGGCTCGGTGCTCAACCACGTCCTGCTCCACCAGACGGTGATCGGCGAGGAGGCGCTGCTGCAGTTGGAGATGGCCGGTGACACTCCGACTCACATCGTCGGGTGCACCGGAGGCGGATCGAACTTCGCCGGGTTGTCCTTCCCGTTCCTGCGGGAGAAGCTCGCCGGGAAGATCAATCCCACGATCACCGCGGTCGAGCCCGCCTCCTGCCCGTCGCTGACCCGTGGAACCTATGCCTATGACTTCGGTGATACCGCAGGCATGACGCCGCTGATGAAGATGCACACCCTGGGCCATGAATTCGTTCCGGACCCCATCCATGCCGGTGGACTTCGCTACCACGGCATGGCCCCGCTCATCTCCCACATCTACGAGTTGGGGCTGCTTGATGCGGTTGCGATCCCGCAGACGGAATGCTTCGCCGGCGCGGTGAAGTTCGCTCGCAGCGAGGGCATCGTGCCCGCGCCCGAGCCGACGCATGCCATCGCTCAGGCAATCCGGCTCGCCGAGCAGGCGAAGCAGACCGGGGAGGAGACCGTCATCCTCACCGCACTCTGCGGCCACGGTCACTTCGATCTCGCAGCCTACGAGAGCTATCTCGCGGGATCGATGGTTGACGAGGAGCTCAGCGATGAGCGATTCGCCACGGCGCTGTCCCACCTGCCCGAGGTTCCGGCCTGATCATCAGCGTTCGGGGAAGGTCCAGCGCGCGAGCGAGGCCTCCAACGGAACCGGAGTGCCGGCGAGATCGATCACCCCGGTCAGTTCGACTGAGCCCGGAGTGGCTTGGCTCGGTGCGGTCAGTCGCAGACGGGCCTCGGTGATCGTCGCTCCTGACTCGACCGTGATCGGACCGAGGGCCACCTCGGGGCGGTCGGGGGCGAGATAGCGTGATTCGACGATGCGCCGATCCGCATCGGTGAACTGCACGATGACCTGCTGGGCCTCCTTGCCGCTGATGGTCACGATCGAGTCGAGGCCAGCGGTGATCTCGCTGCGTTGCACCCGAACCCCGGGAACTCCATCGATGGTGAGGCTGACGGCGCCGAAGGACTCGATCGTGTCCGGTGCGGGCCCGACCGGCGTGATGTCGAGAACGAGTGTGCCGTCTGCGCGCACGGTGCCCCGTCGGATCGTGAAGGCGAGGGTTTCCTCGGCCGAGGCGAGGAACGCCTGCGGTCTCGGTCGAGGGAGTCGACTGGTCGCGCCATCCTCGCTGGGGCGCCAGCCGAGGGAGAGCAGCATCTGCTCGGTCGACATGGTGCCGGCCCGCCGCTGAGCGGGAGCCGAGAACCACGAGGCGGAATTCCCGGTGCGTGCCAGCGTGAGTCGGATGGGTCGACCGCCGGCGACGAGTGCCGCATCCTCGGCCCGCTGGACGAAGATCATCCGTCCCCGGGATGTGCCACCGATGACC
>CAZVCZ010000024.1:0-18646 GCA_964626275.1 uncultured Bifidobacteriaceae bacterium
TCCTCGTCCAAGGTTCTGCAGGCCCTGGAATCCGCCCTCCGGGAGGAACGAGATGACAGCCATTCCACCCACGAGGCTGATGAGGCTCTCTCGCACCTGAGCCGGCCTCAACTCGAAGCGCTGAAGATGATGGCCGAGGGCCTCAGCAACACCGAAATCGCCGAGCGGAGGGGAATCTCCAAGCGTGCTGCAGAAAGCCTAGTGCAGCGCACCGTCGCGGCTTTGGGCATCAATCCGGATCGAAAGGTGAATCCGCGGGTGATGGCAGTGCGGATGTACTACCGGTCGGCGGGGATACCGGACTGATGGCGACCAGGGCTGGCTGGACAAGTCGGATCAACGCGACGAGTGCGCTGTCCCTGCCCGCGTGGCTGCTTATTGCAGTCCCCATCATCCTGGGGAACACGACGATGTTGAAGGTGTTTACCTACGACACCGGAATGGCCTTTCTCGTCAGCACGGCCTCCTGGTTGGCGATCGGAGCGGTGTGGCTGATGGCGCGACTCCTCATGCGGCTCGCGGGCTCGATGGACAATGAAGTCCTCTGGGTGCTGATCACGATTGCGGTCGCTGGGCTGGTCAAAGGGGCTTTTGTTTTCGCTGCGGTGGATTCCCCGGTGAAGTTCATTCTGTCGGCTCTGTACTCCGTCGTCTTCTCCATCTTCGCAGCCCTTGTCGTTGATTCGTTCCGGACCCACCAGGCCGCCATGGCGCGATTGAGAGAAGTTCGTCGGGCCTTGACGATCGCATCGGACCGAGCGCAGCGGGACATTGACATGCTCCGAGAGTCGACGAAGGAGGCCGTCTTCAGCGCTGTCGAAGTCGCACTGGGGGATACCCAGGATCGTCGGGAGGTCGCCATTCGCCTGAAGCGTGTGACCCAGGAGGTCGTGCGCCCCATGAGTCATGAACTCGCGCGCACCGAACCCCATCCGATCCAGGTGCCCTCCCACCGCAAGCGTGGATTCCAGATGCGCTCATTGATCGATTCGACGCTTGAAAGTCGACCGTGTCACCCTGGGGTGATTACCGCCATCGTGATGATGAGTATCGGTCCCCTGCTGGTGGACTACTTCCGGTCTACGCTTGTGATTGCGCCCATTATCGTCGGTAGCGTTGTGCTGTGGGCAACGCTGTGGGTGGCCAACTTCTTCCCCTGGCATCGTATGCCGATGTTGCTCGGAGCCAGCCTGCTCCCTGTCGTCTTGGTCGCCTCGGGGGCGCTCACATACTTCAGTATGTCCGCATTCCTTCCTCCTGTGTCGGGACCGTTCTCCGGAGGAGTGTTCTCCACCGTGTTCCTGGTGATTGTGGGAGTTGCGGTGGCGTTGCTGAACGGAGCGGAACGCCGGAAACCGATGCTCGAGGAGCGATTGATCGTCGCCAACTCTGAATTGGCGGCGGCCGTCAGCAGCGCCAATGCTCAGTTGCGGCGGGAACGTCATCAACTTGCCCAGGTTCTTCACGGAGTGGTGCAACCCCGATTGGTCGCACAGGCTGTCGAGCAGAGTAATGCTGAGGGAACCATCGATATCGATGAATTCCTGGAACAGGTAACCTCTGTGCTGATCAAGGCTGTCGATGAGCCACCGGTGGCGAATCTTCGTGAGGCCCTAGAGGACCTGCAGTTGGTGTGGTCGGCCAACGCTGAGATCACCATCGATCTGCCCGAAGCAGTGGACAGGCTGGTGTCGCAAGACCCGGCCATCGGCAAGGCTGTCTGCGACGTTGCTTGCGAGGCAGTACACAACGCTGTCCTGCGCGGCGGTGCGACGCGGGTGGACGTAGCGGCGGCAGCGAACGGCGGCAACATCACCCTGTGTGTCACCAATCCGAGGCAAAGTGCTGTGGTCGGGGAGATCAGTGCTGATCGTGGACTGGGGATGACGTTGTTCGACTCTGTCACTGATTCCTGGGAGTTGTACCAGGGAGAAAGCAAGACGGTCTTCCTGGCGCACTTCACTTCAAGCAGGAAATTGACGCAGAACGAAAGGGTAGACGCCATCCATTAGAGTGTGTGGCAGCCTGCGTCGAGCACGTCGTCGCAGTCGATGTGATCTGCGCGATTCATAAACCCCAGGAAAGGCGCGTGACATGGAATTCGGCCAGATCCTCTGGAGCCTCCTCATCATCTTCTTCATGGTGATGTACTTCATGATCCTGTTCTCCGTCATCATTGACATTTTCCGTCGTCATGACATGGGCGGGGGCATGAAGGCAGTCTGGATCATCCTTCTGTTGTTCATTCCCTTCCTGTCATTGATCATCTACGTCATCATCTACGGTCAGGCCATGGGGCAACGTCGGGCCGCGGCCATGGAGCAATCGCTGGAAGATCAGCAGCAGTACATCCGCTCGGTTGCGAAGTCGTCCTCACCTGCTGAGCAGATCGCCGAAGCTCAGCGGCTCCTCGATGCAGGGTCGATCACCCGGGAGGAGTTCGACCGTTTGAAGGCGAAGGCGCTGGCCTGACCCGCGGCAGGCATCCCACAGCATGACCTGGTGGCGGACACGGTCGACGCCGACCCAGATCCTGATTGCGCTGGGTGGCGCAGTCGTCATGCTTGCCGCATTGGTCTTCGCCCGGATCGCCTCGATCGTCGCCGAACCTTCTGCAGTCTTGCGCGAGGATGTGCTCGTTGCTGCTGATGCGTGGGATCCCGAACCTAAGATGCTCGCGGCGGGGCTGGGCTTCACCAACATCATCGGTGTGCCTGGGCTAAGCCTCGATGATCTGGAGGGCAGTCGCACTCAGGTGCTACTCGCCGGCGGTGCATGGAACGATGTCACCTGCACCGCCGGCGGTGAGCCGTCTCTGGCGTCCTACACGAGCGCGGCAGCGCCCGAGGCGATCGAGTCGCTGTATGGCGACCCCGTCTACTACTCCGACGGGCTGCCGATTGAGTTCTCGTGGCCGGTGCTGCCCAGCACGCTCCAGCCGGGTGACTTCGCCGTGACACTCAATGATGGCGCGGTTGTCACTCCGCTCGTCGCCGCTGTGTGGCCGAATTTCGAATACAACGAGCGCAGCACCGTGGTTATCTTCGGCTACTTCGGCAATCGGCTGCCACCGAGCAGCGCAGGAGCGATCTATCCGATTCGCGTGGAAGTTGTGGAGTCACAGACTCCGCTGCGACTAGCCGGACCTCAGGGCGAGGTGGTCGAAGCCGTGGGAATGTCGGCTGAGACTCGAGGTTCGCCCTACACCGATCCAGATGTTGCACCGGAAGACCGCGGGGGCCCGATCCTCGCTGCCGCGAAGATCACCCGTTACAGCTCCGAGGGAGATGAGGGGCCGCGGCTGTTCTCGCCGGGGCTATTGCCCAACCACGGGGAGGCTCTCTACGGCGAGCGGGCGCAATACCGGATTCGAGTGCTCACGACAGGGGGAATGACACCCGATGGGGTTCGCGGCATGCACCCGGATGAGTTCGAGCGGTTCTTCCGGGTGATCGCCGTGAATTCCTCGGGTGAACAGATCGAGATCACCGAGGCCGGTGTCGACTACGAGATCGACGGGGCGCGGCTGAGAGTGGAGGGTCTGGCAGATCTTGGGCTCCGTCAGGACACCTACGACGAGTGTTACTCCGAGGACAAGGACAATCAGATCGACATCATCCTGTCCGGCGATGAGGCCGCAATGCGAGCCATCACTCGGGTTCAGATGCCGTCCACCGGGGAATACTCACCGGTGTACAACCCGGGTGGACCCGGCGCTGCTCCGTTGCCTGACATCCGCTATTCGGCTCCCAGTCCACCGATCGATGTCGAGGTCTATCAGGGTCTCGACGATCCGCTGCAGGTCACCTATCCCTGATCGGCACTGGTTCCGCGAACAGAGCGTTCGGCAACATCGAGGGCGGCTGATGTGTCCCCGCTGAAGTCGGCCTCGAGGAAGGCCTCGGTCTCGGGGATCGCGAGGTGCACGTCATTGACCTGGTGGATCTGCGCGGTCACGCGCGCTGCGGACATGCCGAGCAGATGACCGCCGTGCAATCGGTCGTCGCTGATGAAGTGCAGGTGGTATCCGGCGATTCCGATGGATTGTGCGTACGTCGGGGTCCAAAAGCCCAGGATCGTCCCTGGGATATCGACGACGTCGAACAGACCCTGGTCGGCGGTGGCAGCGACGAGATCGGTTCCCGACTCATGCTTGCAGGCAGCTCGGAGATTCAGCGAGTCGAAGGTGCCGGTGATCTTGAATGCGCTGATGACATTGTTCGAGGGACGCAGACCGTCGAGTTGTGCGGTCAAGTCGTGGAGGGAGGGGACGGGGCCGAGCGATTCGGTGGAGTCGGCGATGAAGGACACCACGGTGGCGAAGGGGGTCAACTCGTCGTCGGAGGCCTCCACGATGGAGCCGTCAGAGCGAGCCTGGAAGCAGTGCCCATCGATCAGGATCATCTCGCCGTCTAGATCCTCGAATGTGCCGAGTCCGAGATCGCCATGTCGACGTAGGTCGGCGACGGTGACGCAGCCTTGGAAGAGCCCCTGCACGATTGCTCCTGAGGTCGACACCTGAAAGATCGAGTGGTGCTCGACGTCAAGGGCTTCAGCAAGTGCCGCGGTGATGATGTGGTGGATGCTCTGACCACTTGATTCCGACCGGTCGGTCACTGCTTTCCACAGGGTGTCGGACAGGCGAACTTCGATAGTGCGCGACATGGGGCCAGCCTAATGCGGAGACGGGGAAGCGCTCATGGAGCGCGAACGACCTCAGCGGCGAGATCAGCGTATGCGTCGCATCCTTCGAGATTGGGGTGGAATCCATCGGCGTAGAGCCAGTCTGGGTTGGCCTCGCTGGCGGTGAACCAGTCGAAGATGCGCACGTTCGGGTATCGATCGGTGAGCGCATAGATGGCCTCGTTTGTCCGATCCTCGAAGGTGTACCGGTCATAGTCGTTCGGGAGTTGGATGGTGGCGAAGGTGACGATGCGCTCCTCACCGAGCACGTCCATGATCGCGTCGTAGTCCTCTGCGTAGGCGCCGCCGTTCGTCCCGAGGTGGATGAGCACTCGATCGGGGAGGCTCGTTCCGTAAGCGGCGAGTTCCTCCGGTCCGGAGCCTACCGGCCGCGACTCCTCCGAATCGACATCGAATCCGCGCTCGAGCAGACATGACTCGGCGAGGATCAAGATGGAGTCGCCATAGGCGAGGACCTCTCCCTCGTAGGGAGTGGGCGTGGGCGTCGGAGTGGGAGTTGGAGTGGGCGTCGGCGCCGGGAGTGGGGAGGAGGGAGTCGTGGGGGTCGGAGTGGGAGTAGATGCGACGGTGGGCGGCGCAGTGGTCGCGGACAGGGAAGATGATTCGGCCGGATCGGCCTGGAGGATCAGCCCGAAGCCGAGCCCGGCGGCGAAGCAGAAGGCGAAGCCGGCGCCCAGAATGACCCACTCCTTCAGGGGCATCGCGGCAGCCTCCCTTCCTCGGCGACGGCACCAGGGTACGTCGTGGTGATCCCTCGATGCTCATCCTGCTCGGCCAGTAGGTTGGGCGCTGACGACGCTGCCAATGAGGGAGATCATGCATGGAGCCCGGTGACGAGGCTGTTCGCCTCACAGCCGATCTGATCGGGATCGACTCGATCAACCCGACCCTGGTGCCAGGGGCTGCGGGTGAGTCTCAGATCGTGCAGTTCCTCGCGCATCGGCTGGCATCGAGGGGATTCGACACTCAGGTGGTCCACCCGGACGGCATGCCGGATCGACCGAGTCTCATCGCGAGCGCGACGTTCGGGCCGGGTCCGGTCGTGGTGCTGAACGGCCATGTCGACACCGTGGGAGTCGAGGGCATGGAGGATCCCTTCACCGCACGCATCGAGGGTGATCGGCTCTTCGGCCGCGGCGCTTGCGACATGAAGGCGGGAGTGGCGGGCATGGCCGTCGCCGCGGAAATGCTCATGGCGCAGAGGCCCAAGGTCGGAACCCTCATCTGCACCTTCGTGGCGGATGAGGAGGACGCGAGCGTCGGAACGCCCTGTGTCATCGAGGCGCTGGAGAGAGAAGGGATGTCCGCCGACCTCGCGATCATCGGTGAGCCATCCTGGCTCGATATCGCTGTCGCCCATCGAGGATTCGCCGTCATGCGGGCTGACCTCCATGGTCGAGCCACGCACACCTCCCGCAAGGAGGAAGGCCTCGATGCTGTTGCGGCGATGGCGCGCCTCATCGCAGCGGTCGGCACACACGACGTTGCACTCACCAAGCGCGCCGCGCATCCGCTGGTCGGGCATGGCTCGGCAGTGGTCAGTGTGGCTCGCGGCGGGACGGCTCCCTTCACCATCGCGGCCCAAGCGCAAGCCTGGGTCGAGCGGCGAACGCTTCCCGGTGAGTCCGGTGCTGACGCCCTCTCGGAACTGCAGGACCTGCTCGAACAGGTGCAAGAGGAATACCCGGGCATCACGACTGACGCGTCGATCGAACTAGAACGCCCCGCCTGGGAGATCACACCGGGCAGCACAGCATCGGATTTCATCGCGAACCTCACGGACGCGATGGTCACCCTGGGGCGAACAGCCCCAAAGAAGTATGGCGCGCCGTATTGGATGGAGTCGGCGTTGTGGGAGGAGGCGGGGGTGCCATCGCTGGTCTTCGGCCCCGCAGGCGGGTCTCTCCACGCCATCGACGAGTGGGTCGATGTCGATCAAGTGCGGATGTATCCGCTCGCTCTTTCCGCCGCACTCACCGAGTTCCTCACCAGTTCAACGAACGCGTCGAGGCGGACGGCGCGTGGCCAGGAGGAGTTGTCATGACCGCGATCCACCCCGATCTCGTGCTCACCGACGAGGTGCGGCAGGCCCTGATCGACGGAAGGCCCGTGGTCGCCCTGGAGAGCACGATCATCAGCCACGGCATGCCATACCCACAGAATGTCGAGATGGCGGTGGAGGTGGAGCGGATCATCCGCGAGGGCGGTGCCGTTCCCGCCACGATCGCGGTGCTCGACGGACGCCCGCGAATCGGAGTGGAGGATGAGGATCTAGAACTGTTGGCTACCAGTGATGCGGTCCAGAAGGTGAGCGTTCGGGATCTCCCCTTCGTGATGTCCCAGCGCCGACACGGTGCGACGACTGTGGCCGCAACCATGCGACTGGCATCCCTCGCCGGTATCGCTGTCTTCGTCACCGGTGGATTAGGTGGTGTCCATCGGGGAGCCGAGCGCACCTTCGACGTCAGTGCGGATCTGACCGAGCTTTCCCGGAGCAATGTGGCCGTGGTGTCGGCCGGAGTGAAGTCGATCCTCGACATTGCTCTCACTTTGGAAACACTCGAGACACTGGGTGTTCCCGTCGTCGCCTACGGAACCGATGAATTCCCGGCGTTCTTCTCGCGAGAGAGCGGATGTGCTGCCCCGCAACGGCTCGATGCGGTTTCAGATTTGGCGGCGCTCATGGATGCGAAGTGGCGACTGGGGCTCGACGGTGGCGTTGCCATCGTCAATCCGATTCGGGCCGAGGATGAGATCCCGGCAGATGAGATCAGTGGAATCATCGATCAGGCGCTCGAGGAGATGGACAGGCAGGGCATCAGTGGAAAGGATGCGACTCCATTCCTTCTCGCTCGCATCGTGGAGATCACTGAGGGTGCCAGCCTCGCAGCGAATATCGCGCTGGTGAACAACAACGCTCATCTCGGGGCTGAGGTGGCGCGTGAATATGCCGCGTTGCGGACTCGCGCCTGATTGATGGGCTCTCCTCTCCGGTAGCTGTCGCGGTCATGGCCCTCGGAATGCTGGTGCTGGCAGCGGTGCTCAGGCGACAAGTGAAGAGCACGTCGCTGTCGTAAGACGGGCCAGCATCACACACGTGCGGCAGGTTCAACCTCCCACCGGAATCGGCCAGAAGATGGCGAGGAACAGCAGGAGCGTGAGGACTACCGCAAGAGTTCCGAGGACGGTCGTCTTCGTTTGGTCGGGACGTGCCGTCATCCAGGATTTCGCGACCCTGCGAACGATGGGGCCAGCTATCCAGGAGACGCAAGCGACACCGAGCAGATTGGACAGCAGCAGCGTGGGCGCGAATGGCGCCGTCACGAACTGCAAGAGCAGGGAAATCAAGAAGATCGACGGATACAGCGCGACGACGGTAGATAACCAGATTTTCCATGTCGGAACTTTGGTTGTTTGAGGATCGAACTGATACCAAAACGGTGTGAGGTAGTGCGGGTCGGTGCTGAATCGGTCTGCGCTATCAATCAAGGTTTCGACGCGGGAGTGAAGTTCGTGCCAGGACGAGCTCTGCAACCACTGGCCCAAACTCTGTGATGAATCGAAGCGTACGACAAGTGTGTAGAAGTCCTGTCCTTCTGAAATGGGTTCAATCACCTCCCGGGAGAGGAAGCCCGGAAAGCGTGATTCGGCCATCCCCGATGAGGACAGCCACTCCTTGTATTCGTCGAGTTTCGAGCCTTTAGGTCGATGGACGACCACCAGCGTCTGCGGCATGGTTGTGTGGGGCGCAACTGACATGTAAGTCAGGCTAGGCGACCCTGAGTCGCCGATCAACGAGGCCCTGCGGAGCCGCTGTGGAGCCGCCTCGGGGAACCGTCGCTATGGCTCCTCCCAAATCCAAGCGGGCGGCTCCTTCAGAGCCGCCTCGGGGATTTGAACCCCGGACCTACGCATTACGAGTGCGTTGCTCTACCCCTGAGCTAAGGCGGCGTGCCCATGAGGGCCGCCCCATGCTACCGGTCTTCGGGAGATACGTCTGTCGAGGGTTGTTCGCTGGGGCTCGCCTCCACAGCGGCCATCACCGAGTCGGCTTCGGTGCGTTCCTCGACTCGGGTGCGCAGCAGCAACGATCTCTCATCGGCAGGGGTCGGATCACTGGTGACCAGGCTGCGTGGCCATAGGCGCTTACGCAGCACAACGGCGATCTCACCTGAAAAAACCAGACCCTGGCTGACGATGTAGAACAGGGAGAACAGCCCGACCACCGCGGCGAAGGGGCCATACACGGCGCCCGCGCGACCGACGAACATGGTGAGGGCCCAACTGCCGAGCAAAGTCAGAATCGTCAGGATCGTTCCACCGATGATGACCGCGGGAATAGCGGGACGCCATGAGTGGGGACGGGCCGACAGCAGCGCCACGCTCGCGAGGAGCAATGCGCACAGGATCAGCCAGATCACCAGCAGTCCGGGGAGCAGCGCTGGCGAACCGAGGTGGTTGACCAGGACGGCGACACCGCCAATTGCGCCAATGGCGAGAAGTAGCGTCAACAACGTGGCGAAGGCTCGCAAGTAGCGCGGGAAGAAACCGAAACGGTCTCGATGGGGCACACCCTGCAGCTGATTGATGATCTCGTAAGCGGTGAAGACGATGCCGTTTCCGGTGAAGAGGAGGCCGAGGATGCCGATGACCAAGGGCAGGGGTGAGGTGGGCATGGACTCGAGTGCAGAGTTCACCGCGTCGGCGATCCCGTCCGGTACGACGGCTGCGATGAAGTCATCGCGGAGCTGGGGGTCATCGCGCAGGATCTGACTCGCTGACCACACGACGATGAGAAGGATAGGAATCGAACTCAGGAATCCGTAGTAGGTGAGCAGTGCGGACTGGCGTGCGCCGGCGTCCTCTCCGTATTTCTTGATCACTCCGTAGGGAAAGCCGAGGAGGGAGAATCGCCGCTGCAATCGATCGGCGGTACCTGCGATCCGCTGGGGGAGGGATTCCCGCCCGTCGACGTCCTGCTCAACCGTGGGACCCACGGCCCCCATGCTGCCAGGGTCAGGGGAGGTGCGCGATGAGTTGGGTGCCACCGTCACGGTTGTCCAGGGAGAAGTTCCCTCGCGTGAGTCGAGCGATCAACGCCATGCCCAGCCCAGGCTCACCATCGGTCAGGCCGCATCCATCGTCGGTGACGATGACCGTCACTCCATCCTCCGACCTTGCCACCTCGACGTCGATGTGTTCGGCGTGCCCATGGCGGTAGGAATTTGCGAGCGCCTCCTCGACGATCGCGGGAATGTCCGGCCGATCATCGAGGGCAGCAACCTGGTCATCGAGGCGCATGGTGATCTCGCACATGGGTGACCACAGTGCGGTCACGTCGGCGAGATCCGCCTCGACGTTGCCGGAGTACTGGCTGATCTGTCGATCATGGTCGAGGGCATCGAGCGCCTCGCTGATGGCTGCGTCGATCGCTGCTTGGTCGCTATCTCGAGAAGCCCTCTCGATCGCCCCGGCACAGACGATGAGACGGGTTTGGACGCTGCCATGCAGCGCTCGAGCAGTCTCAGTCAACGCGTAGGCGAGTTCTTGATGGTAGGCAGCAGCGGTGATGTGCTGTTGAGCCACGTCGCCACGGAGTGACTCGAGAACCCTCGCTCGAACTCGGCCGATTGCGGCGACGAGTGAGGCTGCGATCAGTGCCGTGGAGACACCGATGATGATCGAGGCGGCTTCGGCTCCCGCTGCAGGGACATTCGCGGGGAGTAGAGCGAAGGCGAGGATGATCCCGTTCACCACGATGAGGGACAGCACGTAGATCACATGGCGTAGCCGAGGTGCTGCGCTGATGGCGCGATTGGCCAGGAAAAGGATGGTGAAGATCACGGCGGACATCCCGAGCACGGCCAAGGGTGCGAGCGTCGGGCCAACCGCGCGGATCGAAGCCCCGGGCAGCCCGAGACCGATGAGCAGTGCGGTCGCGAGGGGGAGGAATCGTGGTTGGGAGATGAACTGGCGGAGAATGCCCGCGACCTTGGGTCGTGGATATTCGGACTCAGCCTCTTCATACAGTCGATGGCTGAGGTCTCGAACTGATCCCTGAGCGGTGTCGCGCAGGATCGTGGCGATTTCCAGGTCTGACCGGGGGTTGGTGCCCAGCACTGCCTTGGCCGCACGCTCACCGAGGATCGATTGGAGGCGCTCGCGGCCGTGGGTGAGATCCGTCTTCACCTGTTCATCAACACGCGCGCGAATCTGTTGAGCGGCGACTGATTCGCGCAGAGAGGCAACTTCAAGTTCGACGCTTTTGGCGAGCAGTTCCTCTCGGGTGAATCGGAACCGGTCTTGTGCCTCGAGGATCAACGAGACAATCACGCCCCACCCCACGGTGGTGATGCCGGCGAAGAGGAAGCGGATGGGCCACGGCACGATCGCGTCGACGCCGAGAATCGCATCCGAGATTTCCATGCCCGCGGCGTAGATGAAGCCAGCGGTCATATAGAAGGAGAAATACAGCCACAAGGGGATCGGCGTGATGGCCCGGTTGCGCATGAAGGTCAGCTGAGCAAGCCCGGCGAAGGAGACAGCGACCACCACGGCGCCTGCCGTGACCGTAGCGATCGTGGGGAACTCATCAGGCTGAACAGTGCGCGAGCCGAGGGTGCCCCCGGTGAGAACGATTTGGGGATAGGTCAGGAGGGTCCCGAAGACCACCACCTGCCAGGACAATGCCCGTCGACCGGTGATGCGGAGCCACCATGGTGGCGACGAAGGTGCGGGATTCGGATGCGCCATCACAAAGGGGAGGAGGTCGTCTAGCCGGTGATCTGCTTGATCCGCTTCCGGGTAAAGACTGCGGCCGTGCTGATCAACACTGTCGCGATGAGGAACACGATCGCGGTGATGTCGAGACCGCCGAGGACGATCCGGATGATGGTGGCCACAGCGAACAGGCCCGCACCCACCAGTTGAAGGATGAAAGAGAATTTCAACTGGCGCACGAGCACATCGTCTGCTGACATAAGGCCACCCTATCGACCAGGAGGTTCCCCCATGAGCGAACTCATCGGCATCCCCAGCCCCTACACCTGGGATGCGCCCTTCCGTTATTCCCAGGCCACCCGAGTGGGGGATCTGTTGTTCGTCTCCGGTCAGGCCGCGGTGGGCCCAGACGGGCAGATCGTGGGCGAGGGTGACTTCGTCGCGCAGGCGGAATGCGCCTTCGAAAATCTCAAGACGGTCCTCGAAGCTTCGGGCAGCAGCCTGAATCAGGTGGCGAAGGTGACCATCTTCCTCACCGACAAGGCTGACTTCCCCCACATACTCGACTGCCGCGAGAAGTACTTCTCGGCGCCCTACCCGGCTGACACGACCGTGGAGGTCACAGGTCTGGCGCTTCCCGGATTGATGGTCGAGGTCGAAGCGATTGCGGTCCTCAACTCCTAGCGCTCGCTCCTAGCGCGGAGGTGGCGTGAGCAACGCGATGCACTCCACATGATGGGTCATCGGAAAGGCATCGAAGGCGCGTAGTTGAGTCAACTCCCAGCCTGATTTCTTCGCGACGGCGATGTCACGGCTCAGGGCGGCAGGGTCGCAGGCGACATAGGCGATCGCACGAGGGGAACGCGACAGGATGCTGGCCATGACGCGCGGTCCCGCTCCGGTCCGTGGGGGATCGAGCACCACGAGATCGCAGGAGGTCACCATCGTGCTGCGCAGCCAGCGGTGCGTGGTGCTCGCATGCAAGCGAACCTGCGGCAGATCGTGCAGGCTGCGTTTCGCGGAGCGGAGCACGAGTTCATCGGACTCGACAGCGTCGATGCGGCCATCGGGCCCGATGTCGGCGGCGAGGGTGCCCGCGAAGAGGCCGGCGCCGGCATAGAGGTCGAGAAGATGCTCGCCCGCACGTGGCTGGAGCATCTCTCGCACGGTGTCGACGAATGTCTCTGGCGCCCCCGGGTGAATCTGCCAGAACGACGTGGCGTCCATCCGCCACATCCGCCCTTCCACCACCTCATGCACACGTGCCTTTCCCGGTGCGGGATCGGGAACGGCGACGGCCGAGCCGACAGAGGGAGACACCGCGAGGACCTCGCGAGCTCCCGGCCACTCCCGACGGGTCACCTGAAGGTTGCGGATGGCAGGTGCTGAGAGTAGGCAGGTGTCGACGGGCACGACTTCATGGGAGCGATAGCGCCGCAGCCCGACTCGACCGGTTCGGGTGACCGCGAAGCGCATGCGGGTGCGCCACCCGAGTCCGTCCACATCGCCAGGCACCGATTCCACCTCGAGATTCAGCCATCGCTCAGGATCCTCACCGCCGAGTCGGGTGAGACTCTCCCTCACCACGGAGGCTTTCAAGGCCCGCTGACCCTCGAGGCTCACGTGTTGCCAATCGCAACCACCGCAGACCCCGGCATAGGGGCATGGCGGTACGACGCGTTCGGCGGCGGGGCGGATGATCGCCTCGGCATCGGCGCGCACGAATCGCCCGTGGCGAGGCGCGTCGGTGACCCGAGCTCGCACCCGCTCTCCCGGCAGGCAGTAGCGCACGAAGAGCACCTGGCCTTCATGGCGGCCCACGCACACACCGCCGTGTGCGACCGCGGTGATTTCGACTTCGACGACATCCCCGCGATTAAGGCCCGGTGCGTTGCCCTCCGTCATCCGGGGATCCGCTCGAACCAGAGATCGATCGCGGTGCGTCCTGACTGCTGGGCGTAGGACTCATAGCGCGTGATGGGGCGATGCTCGGGGCGCGCGATGACTCCGCCACTCCATAGCCCGGAGGCTGGGACCACACTGGCGATCTGCTCGGCATAGTCCGGCCAGTCGGTGGCCAGGTGCCAGAAACCACCCGGGATGACGCGCTCGGCGAGGTTCCTCGCGAATTCCGACGTCACCAAACGGCGACGGTGATGTCGCTTCTTCGGCCAGGGATCGGGGAAGAATGTGCGGACCCCGGCCAGGCTCTGCGCGGGCAGCAGCGGAAGCAAGACTCGGATATCGGCTTCGAGCACGACCACGTTGTCGAGACCGCCGGACTCGATTCGATGCAGGAGGTCTCCGATGCCGGGGGTATGCAGATCGACGGCGATCACCCCGGAGTCAGGCTCCTGGCGGGCGAGTATCTCGACCGGCTCCCCTGTTCCGAAGCCGATGTCGAGGATGAGCGGAGTTCCTGTGGGGAACAGGTCGCCGATGTCGACCGAGAGCCCAGGGGGGTCGCCGACGAGATGGAGGAGGCGGTCGGAGCCGGCGGCGAGCGCCTCGGCCTGGCGAGGGGTGATCCTGCTTCGCCTTCGCTTCGTGGTGGCGAGCAGTGTCGAGTGCATTGGCATGAGGGTAGTCGCCGGGCCTCAGGCGGACCTTGGGGCATTCGGCTCCCGCCACCTCGCGGAGGCGCCTAGGCTGGGGCGCCACCACTGATCGACGAGTGTTCGACGCGGAGCCGAGGTGCGCAGGAGGGGAGGGGCAGTGTCGTCCGGATTGGACCAGGTGTCGCTCGAATCGATCCTCGATTCCGCTCGATTCGCTCGTCGGGTGCGCGACCTGGCGGAGGAAACCGGGCTGCCGCGCGATGAGGTCGAGAAGCAGGCCCGCGGGTGCCTTGCCGAGATGGTCGCCACGATCGATCCCCGGCCGAGCGACGTCTGGGATGCCTTCGGCAAATGGTTGTCGCGTTCCTATTCGGTCGACGCCGCGACCGAATACCTCCCGAAGCTCCGTGCGTTGAGTGCTCAGCACTCACTGGTGTTCCTGCCCAATCACCGTTCCTATCTCGACCCGCTCGTCCTGCGACGTGTCCTGGATTCGGGTGGCCTGCCTAGCAACTACATCCTTGGTGGGATCAACCTTGCGATGTGGCCAGCGACGCTCATCGCGAAGCGATCCGGACTGGTGTTCATCCGGCGCAGCACTCGCGATGACCCCATCTATCCCGCGATGTTCCGTTTGTATCTCGGCTGCCTGCTCGAGCAGCGTGCCAATCTCGAGTGGTACTTCGAAGGGGGTCGGACGCGGACGGGGAAACTGCGTCCGCCGCGCATGGGTGTGCTGCGCTACCTCGTCGATGCCTACACCGAGAACCTCGCGCAGCCGGATTTGCATGCGCCCGAGGTGTATGTGGTGCCGGTGTCGATCGTCTACGACCAGCAGCATGAGGTGGGAGCGATCTCGGCTGAAGACGCCGGCGGTACGAAGACTCCGGAAAGCCTGAGATGGCTGGTGAGTTTCGCGCGGGCACAGTCCCTAAGGCGAGGTCAGGTCCACGTGAGGTTCGGTGAACCCCTGCGTCTTGGTGAGGTGCTGGAGGATGCGCGAGAGCGTGCGAGTTCGATCGATCCGCGCACTGTTGTTCCCCGGGTGGCGTTCGAGATCGCACACCGGATCAATGACGCTACCCCGATCACACCCTCAGCGCTGGTGACCTTCGCATTGCTGGACAACGAGGGACGAGCGCTCACGCTGAGTGAGTTGCTGGAGATTCTCGATCCACTTCTCGACTATGCCCGTGTCCGTAAATTGCCGATGACCAGCGACATCGACCTGAAGAAGCCCGATGAACTCCGACGCGCCTTGGCCTCGCTGCAGCGAGAAGGTGTGGTCGAGGCCTACACCGGTGGTGCGGAAACGGTCTATGCAGTGGCTCGTAACCGCCAGCACGAAGCGGCGTTCTATCGCAACACGGTCGCCCACTGGTTCGTCTACCGTGCGGTGGCAGAGAATGCTCTCCTCGCAGCTGCACACAGTGACGTGGATGACGTCGTCGACGACACCTGGAACAGTGCTCTGGAGTTGCGAGACCTGTTGAAGTTCGAGTTCTTCTTCCCGCGCAAGCGCGAGTTCGCTGAGCGCATCCGACACGAGATCGAGATTGCTCGTCCCGGCTGGGAACGTGAGGATCTGACGGTGAACGATGTGATCGCCGACCTCGATGCGACATCGCTCTACCTTTCCCACCGTGTGATCGGGCCGTTCCTGGAGGCCTACGCTGTCGTTGCTGCTCGGCTCGCTCTGAAGGACCCCGGGGTAGCAATCGATCAGGACGCCTTCGTCGATGAGTGCCTCGGCATCGCCCATCAGGATTGGCTGCAGCAGAGGCTGCATTCACCAGAGTCGATCTCCCGCGATCTGATGCAAGGAGCCATGAAACTGGCCGACAACCGCGGACTGCTCGACCCGGATGGTGAGGACGTGGGACGGCGACGGGCCGAATTCGCAGCTGAACTGGCCGGGGCAGTGGAACGGGTCGCGATCGTGCGGCGAGCGGCCCTCGCTCGTTTGTCCGATGATGGAGCAGGGGTAGGAACAGTGCTGGGGAAGCGGCGCTGACATGGCGCCAACCGATGAGGGAGAGGACTGAGGTCGTGGAGATCGACGGCATCGAGGAGTTGGTGCGCGAGGTCGAGGGATCCCCGGAGGGCCCGCAGATCGTGGCCTTCTTCGACTTCGACGGAACTCTCATCGACGGATACTCCGCAGTCGCGTTCTTCCGTGATCGACTGCGCAACCGAGGCGTCAATGCTCGCCAGCTCCTCGATGCTGTGGTGCAGACGGTCAATGTCGAAGCGCGCGGCCATGATGTCGATCGCTTGATGAATCTCGGGGTGGGTGCACTCTCTGGTTGGTCAGTCGATGACGTGCGCACGATGGGTGACAGGGTGTTCACCTCGAGCATCGCCCATACGATCTTCCCCGAGGCCCGGCAATTGATCGACGCGCACAAGCGGCGCGGCCACACGGTCGTCATGGCCTCATCGGCGACGAGTTTCCAGGTCGCGGCGGCCGCGGAGGATCTCGGAATCGACGAGGTCCTGTGCACCCAGGTGGATGAGGTCGACGGTGTCCTCACCGGACTGGTCGCCGGCCCGATCCTGTGGGGTGAGAACAAGGCCCAGGCTGTGCGCGACTACGCCGCCGAACGCGACATCGACCTCTCCGACTGCTTCGCCTATGGCAACGGGGGCGAGGACGTCGCCTATCTGGAGACCGTGGGGCACCCGCGCCCCTTGAATCCCGATGACGATCTGGTGAAAGCAGCCAAGGAGCGCTCCTGGCCCATCGCCCGACTCCAACGACCCGTTCGTCCCACCCCGAGCACCGTGGTCCGAACGGCTGCCGCACTCGCAGGTGTCGGGACGGGCTTCGCTGTCGGCCTGGGCCTGGGCGCCCTCAACCGGAACAAGCGAACCGCCGTGTCCATCGCCGCCTCGGTCGGCTCGGATCTCGCCCTCGCGGCGGCGGGCATCACCATGGAGGTCGTCGGGGAGGAGAACCTCTGGGCCAAGCGCCCAGCCGTGTTCGTCTTCAACCACCAGAGCCAACTCGATGTCGTGATCATGGCGGCGCTGCTGCGGCAGGACTTCACGGGTGTGGCGAAGAAGGAGCTCAAGACCGACCCGCTCTTCGCGCCCCTCGGTTGGCTCGGCGACGTCGCCTTCGTCGATCGCGCCGACACGGAGAAGGCCAAGCAGGCGCTCGCACCCGCAGTCGACGCGTTGAAGCAGGGACGCTCTCTCGCGATGGCACCCGAAGGGACCCGGTCGGCGACGCCGTCCCTGGGGCGGTTCAAGAAGGGCGCCTTCCATGTGGCCATGCAGGCTGGCGTTCCCATGGTGCCTGTCGTTATCCGCAACGCGGGGGAACTCATGCCGGCGCACATTCCGCTGGTGAACTCCGGAACCCTTCAGGTCACCGTCCTGCCGCCGGTCCCGACGACGAAGTGGAAGGCAGAGACGATCGACAAGCAGGTGACGAAGGTGCGGAAGATGTTCCTCACCACACTCGCTGACTGGCCGACCTCCTAGGCTGTCGCCCATGCATGTGGGAATCATCGGCGGCGGCGTCATCGGCCTCAGCCAGGCCTATGACCTCGCCCGGGCCGGAGCGCAGGTCACCGTCATCGATCAGCGGGCGACCGGACAGGGTGCCTCGAGTGTGAATGCCGGCTGGGTGGTGCCGGCGGAGGCGGCGCCTGTTCCCGCGCCGGGCGTCATCGCCCAGTCGATGAAGTGGATGCTCCACCGAGACAGCCCGCTCTATATCAAGCCCTCGCTGGCCCCCAGCCACGTGAAGTTCATGCTCGGCATGTGGCGGCGCAGCAATGCTCGCGATTTCCGTGCCGGGCTCGCCGCTCAGCTTGCTCTCGCCGCGGGCACGATGGAGATGCTGGACGACTACACCGCCGATGGCGTGAAGTTCGAGATGCACACCGATGGGTTGCTGCTCGCCTATCGCTCGGCCGAGAAGTTGCATCATCACACGGAGCACATCGATGTCCCCGCCAGCTTCGGTCTCGAGGCCGAGATCCTCATCGGCGATGCAGTGCGTGAGCAGGAACCGGCGCTGTCAGAGCAGGTCTCCGGTGGCATCTACTTCCCCACCGAGCGTCATCTCGACCCGGGATCGCTCGTCGAGGGGCTCCGCGTTCGCTGCGAGTCGCTGGGTGTCACCTTCATCGAGGACTCTCGGGTGACCTCCGTCGAGCGACGAGGTGAGCGGGTGACGGTGCTGCGCACGGAGACCTCGCGGATTGATGTCGATGCAGTCATCCTTGCAGCGGGGGCGTGGAGCGGTCGAGCGTCGGCGATCTTCGGAACCTCGCTGCCGGTGCGCGCCGGCAAGGGCTACGCGATCGACTGCGCGCCACCCCCGGTCACCCTTCGCTCGATGGTGAACCTGTCCGACGCGAAGGTCGCCGTCACGCCATTGGACAGCAGACTGCGCCTCGCCGGGACGATGGAGTTCGGGCCGCACGATGAGGCCATCAATGAGGTCCGGATCGGAGCGATCCTGCGGGCGCCGGCGGATTTCTTCACCGACTGGCCTGCCGAACCGTCGCATGTCATCGCGGGTGCGGGGATGCGGCCGATGACACCTGACGGCCTGCCGGTCCTCGGTCGACTGCCCGGCCTCGACAACGCCTATGTCTCCACCGGCCACGGCATGATGGGGGTGACCCTCGCGCCAGGAAGTGCCCGTG
>CAZVCZ010000025.1:0-11566 GCA_964626275.1 uncultured Bifidobacteriaceae bacterium
GCCCCGACGAGGCCGAGGACCGGAATGTAGACATCGGCCGAGACGTCGATGCTGACGTAGGCGACGACGAAGAGCACCACCATGACCATGGACAGCAGGAACATGGCGGTGATCTGCCGCTCGACTCGCCGGGCGGCCTTGGGGTCGACATCGCTGCGCCGCCCGTGATGCTCCATGTCGGCGGGGGTGAGGGCCCCGGGACCCTCGTACTCATGTCGAGCGAGGATGCCCTTGGGCTCCTCTGCCGAACCGCTCTCGCGCGTAGTGAGATCGCTCATCGTGCCCTAATCCCAATCCAGACGGCCGCCGCGAGGAAAGCGGCGAGAACAGCAGTCCACAAGAACAGGCCCTCCACGACCGGACCGAGGCGCCCGAGCGACATTCCGCCGGGGCTCGGGGCCTGCTGGAGGTCGACGATGTAGGCGATGATGGCCTGCTTGTCCTCGGTCGGCAGTGTCCCGTCGGAGAAGATCGGCATGTTCTGCGGGCCGGTCAGCATCGCCTCGTAGATCTCCCGGGGGGTGGCCTCCATGAGGGAGGGTGCGTACTTGCCCTGGGTGAGCGCGCCGCCCTGGCCGGCTGCCTGATGGCACTGGGCGCAGTTGATGCGGAACAGGATTCCGCCCTCAGCGATGTCAGCGTCGGTGTAGTCGATCTGCTCCTCGGTGGGGATGGCCGGCCCGGGCGCCAGGGAGGCGATATAGGCGGCCATGGCGAGGGTCTCCTCGGCGGTGTACTCGGGCTTCTTCACCGGAGCCTGAGCGCCGGGGGCAGCGAGGGGCATGCGTCCCGTGGCGACCTGGAAGTGCACCGCGGCAGCGCCGACGCCGATGAGGGTGGGACCGGCAGAAGTGCCTTCGGCATTGAGCCCATGGCAGGACGAGCAGCCCTCGAGATAGAGCCGGCGGCCCTCCTCGATCTGGGTCTGATCCCCGACCATCACCGTGTCGGCCGAGGACGGCTGAGTGGTGACGATGGCGTAGCCGCCCCCGATGACGCCGAGGGCCATGAGGAGCAGGGCCAGAGCGACGAGGGGGTGCCGCCGGTGGGCTGCGAGTGCCTTCATGCGGTGCTGTCCTACCTTCTCTCGTCGTCTGGTCAACTCGGGGACGTCTTGGGGCGAAGCATCAACGCAGGATGTAGATCATGAAGAACAGGGCGATCCACACGACGTCCACGAAGTGCCAGTAGTAGGACGTCACGATCGCTCGGGTCGCCTGCTGGTGGGTGAACCGCTTGGCCACGTACGTGGTCGCAAGCACCAGAAGGAAGGCGATGAGGCCGCCGGTGACGTGCAGGCCGTGGAAGCCGGTGGTGAGGTAGAAGGCCGACCCGTAGGCGTTGGAGGACAGCGTGAGTCCTTCGTGCACCAATTCGGCGTACTCGGTGACCTGACCGCCGATGAAGATCGCGCCCATGATGAACGTGATGATGAACCAGCGGCGCAGCCCCTTGACATCGCCGCGCTCCGCGGCGAACACGCCGAGCTGGCAGGTCACGCTGGACAGGACCAGGATCGTCGTGTTGATGCTGGCGAAGGGGATGTTCAGCAGTTGAGTCTCCTGGGCCCACAGCTCCGGATTGACCGCGCGGAGGGTGAAATACATCGCGAAGAGTCCCGCGAAGAACATCAATTCGCTGGAGAGCCACACGATGGTGCCGACGGCGGTCAGATTAGGTCGGTTTGCCGGGGCGTGAACGAACGCCTCGCCTACGGTGGGAGTCGCGGAAGCCACGAGTGCATCTTGTCAGATTGGCGCCCCCATCGTGCGTAGACCCCCCGATGTCGAGCGGGTGGTTACGATGACGTCTGTGAACCTGCCTGCGACTCCTGCCCAGGGGCCCGATCGAGGTGCCGAATCGACCGGTGAGCCCGCCCGTTCACTGCGAGTTCTGGTCTATAGCGATGACCGCCTCACCCGACGAAGCATCATCATGGCGCTGGGCCGCCGGCCGGCGCCGGAACTGCCCGCCATCGAGATCGTCGAGGTCGCCACGGAGCCCTTCGTCATCCGAACCCTGGATGCCGGTGACATCGACCTGGCCATCCTCGACGGGGAAGCCGTTCCCGGGGGAATGGGCATCTGTCGGCAGTTGAAGGACGAGATCTTCCGCGCCCCGCCCGTGCTCGTCATCGTGGGTCGACCCGCCGACGCCTGGTTGGCGACCTGGTCACGAGCGGATGCGGTGGTTCCGCAGCCGCTGGATCCCCGGGTCCTGGCGGATCAGGCGGCCGCGTTGCTCCGCCGCCGACTGGTGGGGATCGAGGCCGACTAGCCGGTGATCGACATCGGTGCACCGGATGCGGATGCTCCCACCGCACCGTGGAACGAGATCCTGGCGCGCCTGACGCGACAGGAGGACCTCCCGCGCGACGTCGCCACCGCAGCGATGCGCGACATCATGACCGGCCGCGTGGGCCCGGCTCGCATCGCGGCCTTCCTCATGGGTCTGCGGGTCAAGGGCGAAACCGCTGACGAGGTAGCGGCGGCAGCCGATGCGATGCGAGACGAGGCGGTGCCGTGGCCGGTGCGGGGCGCCTATGTCGACATCGTCGGGACCGGTGGCGATGGATCGGGAACGGTCAATATCTCCACGCTCGCAGCGGTCATCATCGCCGCATCCGGAATCCCCGTGGTCAAGCACGGCAACCGGGCGGCGACCTCGGCCAGCGGCGCCGCGGACGTTCTCGAGGCCCTCGGGCTGCCCCTCGATGCCCCCGTCGAGGTCGTCGCCCAGGTGGCGACCGAGGAGGGCCTCGGATTCGCCTTCGCGCCTGTGTTCCATCCCGCAATGCGTTTCGCCGCACCGGTGCGCCGCGAACTCGGTGTTCCCACGGTGTTCAACATCCTCGGCCCGCTCACCAATCCCGCGCGGCCGATCACCGGACTCATCGGCTGCGCCGATGCCCGGCTCGCGCCGATCATGGCCGAAGTCTTCGATGACCGAGGGGAACGAATGCTCGTCGTCCGCGGCGAGGATGGATGGGACGAGATCACGCCTCAGGCCCCGACCCGTTGGTGGTACGCGACCGGACGGGGAGTCGAGGAGGGTGTCCTCGAGCCCGGCATGGTCGGCCTCGATGGCATCAGCGGTGCCGATCTAGCCGGTGGATCGGCTCTGCACAATGCCGAGGTCATGCGCGCGGCCCTCGGACTTCCACGACGCGAGCCGGCCATGGAACTGCATGCTGATCCGGCCGCCGTGGCAGCGGTGGCCGTGGCGAATGCTGCTGGCGCGCTCGCGGCCGCACAACTAGCGGGGCTGACGGCCGCTAGTGAGGACTTGGCCACACCCGACTCGCTCGACGAGGCCATCGCCCTCCACCTGCCGAGAGCGGCGCAGTCGGTGGCGTCGGGCAATGCGGGAGCTGTGCTCACCCGTTGGATCGAGCGCATGAGCGAGGTCAACGGCTGACGCCTCGGCCTCGCCATCTGTCAGCGTGAAGTCGCTCGAGCCCTCCTCGGGCGGTGCGCACGGTGGCGAGCGTCTGCCCCCCGGAATGCAGCGGCAGAGCGAGGGGATGGTCCACCTGGATCAGGCGGGTACCGGGTTCGGTCAACCACGACCACAGCAGCCGGCTCTCCTCGGCCAGCCCCATCGGTCGGGGGATGGGGTCGCGGGGTGCCGCCGGGCACACCTCGGCGGTGGCCTCAAGGGCGGAGAGAACCTCACGCGGATCCCGACCCGGTTCCACGACGCCGGCGGCGACGAGCCGACCCTCGTCGACGATGTGGAGATGCCAGTGCCGGCCTTCGAGGCGACCGGCACTGATCCTGCCTGCCTTCACCATCGCGGCCAGCATCTGCGCGCGCTCGATGCCGATGAGGGCGGCTTCGAGTCGATCTCGCCACTCCTGGGCCCGTTCGAATCGACCCGTGTCGATGTGGGGTTGCATGCGCGCATCGACGGCAGCGAGCAGCGCCCGCGCATCGCCGCGCATCACCAGGTCGATCATGTCCGCGGCCTCTGGCGTTAGGGGAGAGAGCGGATCTCGACCGAGATGGGCAGCCGGATCGACCAGCATCGACTGCAGCGCTAGTGCTGCCTGGGTTGCCGCGGCTCGGTTCGGGTAGGGGCCGATGGCTCGTCGGTGCAGCGTTGACAGGCGACCGGTGATGGACAGTCGCGGTTGGGTACCGTCGCGCAGAGCCAGCCACTGGGCGCGATCGGGATTGCGTGATCGGCGGTTATAGGGCGGGGAATGCTCTGCGATCAAACGGATTTCGCGGATATGGGCTTCAAGCGCGGTGGCACAGACGATCGGTGTGACCTCGGTGGCGATGTGGAGCATCTCGCGCATTCGGGTTCGTGGTTCGGATGCGGTGAAGTACGACCGCACACGGTCCTTGATGCAGCGCGAGGTTCCGACATACAGCGGGGCACCCTGGGCGTCGCGGAAGACGTAGACCCCCGGCGCGGTGGGCAGGTGATCGGCGAGACCGCGCTTGCGCCGTTGGACTTCGTGCGTGCGACCGGTGAACGCCAGGAGGTCCTCGAGTGTGCGCACTCCGTGGGCTCCCGCCCGTTCGAACAGACCGTGCAGGACCGCCACGGTCGCGCGAGCATCGTCGAGAGCTCGGTGGATGGGAGTGGTCGGCGACCCGAAGAATTGCGCCAGGGTGGCGAGCTTGACGTTGCGCGTCTCATCGCGCGCGAGTAGCCGCCGCGCGAGACGGGCGGTGTCGATCACCTTCGGGGCAGGCCAGGGGTGGTCGGCCAGGCTGGCGGCGGCGCGCAGAAAGCCGAGGTCGTAGGGCGCATTGTGGGCGACGATCACAGCGCCTCGGGCGAATTCCCAGAACGATGCGGTGGCGGCGCCGACGCTCGGAGCGCCGATGAGCATCCCGGTGGTGATGCCGGTGAGCGAGGCGATGAAGGCGGGAACGTCATGGCCGGGATCGACGAGGGTGGAGAACTCGCCGAGCACCTCGCCGCCGCGGACGCGCACAGCGCCGATCTCGGTGATCCCGGCATCGGCGGGTGCGCCACCGGTGGTCTCGAGGTCGACGATGACGAAGGTGACCTCCGACAGTGGGGTGCCGAGATCATCGAGGCTCATCTGGGCACCACTCGACCGGGCGCCGTCCGCGGGAAAACTGGTACCCGCCCCGATGCCAGCAGGGCGGTCGGCGGAGTCGAACCGGTGCATGGAGTCGAACCTAGGACCTACCTCCGACATCGTCGGTGAGGCGCGCATCCGATAGGTTCACCGCGTGTCAACCTCCATCCCCGATGCCGGTCATCGCTGGCGCTGCGCTCACTGCGGAAACCTCACGCGGTTCGATGTCGTCCGCCGGGCCCGGGTCGAGGAGTTCTGGCATCTCGACCTGGCGGGGGAGCCCACCGTGGAGGAATCCCGGCCGCTCGAGGAGGTCGTGGAGGAGGTTCGGTGCCGTTGGTGCGGCAAGCCCGACGCCGTGGAGATCATCGCGCGCCCTGCGCCGGGAGACCCCCTCCCGGAGGAAAACCCCGGGGGCCAGCCCTAGCCGACGTGCGGGACAGCCTGCAGTGTCAGACCCCTCGGTCACCCTGGGGTCATGGATCACGATTCAACGGATGAGTTGCTCATCGATTGCGACACCTGCATGGTCCGGGGCGATGCCTGCACCGACTGTGTCGTGAGCGTCCTGCTCGGTACCCCGGACAGCCTCGGGGGTGTCGAGCGCACGGCCCTGGCCGTTCTGGCCGGCTCCGGCCTCGTCCCACCGTTGCGGCTAGTGCCCTCGACACCCGACAGGGCATCTAGCGCCCAGGAGGGAGCGGCATGACCGAGCACCCGGCGCTGGGACCCTGCTGCGACTCCTGAGCGGAGCGGCGCAGGCTCACCGGATCGCGCTGAGCGATGATGATGGCGATCGCCCACACCATGGCGGCCACCAGTGCCAGGATCCGGACGCTGTGCAAGCCGATCGCCCACCAGGTTCCACTGAGTAGGGAGCCGTACCCGAACGGATAGATCACCTGCGTCACCAGCAGGGACAGCGCGATCAACCCGATCACCGGACGCATGCGCGTGCGCGAATCCAGCAGGACGACGGCGGCTATGCCGGCCAACCACACCCCGTACTGCGGGGAGAGCACCCGTGAGGTCACCATCGAGATCAGCAGCGCGGTGAGAACCACATCGGGTCCCGGGATGGACTCGAGCATCCCGAGTAGTCGGGCGACTCCCAGAGCGCCGATCGCCAGGAGACCGATCCCGGTCACGACCGTGCCGATGGCGATGGTGATCGGCAGATCGATCTCCATGGCCCCGAAGCGGAACTCCAGCGGGACCGAGACGCCGAGGCCCTGGGCAACGAGATAGGGCCACGCCGCAACAGATTCCACCTGCAGTCCCCGAGCCTGCTGCTCACCGACGAAGGACACCCCACCGGTCGCCCACAGCGACACGGCAATCAGCACGGCGATCGCGGTGACGACGAAACCGGTCGCACCGCAGACGAGGCTGCGTCGTGGCAGCGCGAGCAGGGTCAGACCGGGCCACACCTTGAGCAGGGTGCCGAGCGCAGCGGCTCCACCGCTGAGCGCGGGACGTGAGATCAGGACGAGTGCCAACACGGCCATCGCGGTGGGCAGGAGATCGAACCGCGCGAGGAAGACCGGTCCGATGACCATGGCGGAGGCGACCCACACCCAGGCGGCTGTGAGGCCCGCATGTCGGCGCACACCAGTGACCGCCAAGACCGCGAGCACGCCGGCATCGGCGAGGAGCGCGATGACGAAGAAGCCCACAACCGGTGAGATTCCCCACGCGGCTGTCAGCGCGAAGATGACACCGGCGCCAGGCGGGTACTGCCACATGTCGTCGCCGATCGGGAATCGACCCGTGACGAGGAGTTGGGACCATTCCGAATACAGCAGGACATCGTTGATGACGAGCGGGCCATCGGGATAGGGAACGATTCCGAGAATGCCCCCGAGCAGCGCGAGGCGGGTCACTGTCCACGCGATGATGAGCCACACCATGGATCGAGGTGTGGCGCGAAGCAGCGTCGACACTCGCACGATAAGAAGATTAACCCGGGCCGTGGGTGCCTTCCTCGGTCGACAGCAGCCCGGCACGCAGCGCCGTCATGAGGGCCTGCGCTCGATTGGCCGCTCCGAGCTTGTCGTAGAGCCGCGAAATATGTGTCTTGGTCGTTGATTCGGAGATGAACAGGGTCGAGGAGATCGCGGCAACCCCCAGACCATCGGCGAGCAACTGCAGGATCTGCCGCTCCCGCGGGGAGAGGCTCGGACCATCGTTGTTGAGTCGTCGTTGCATGGCATCGGCAAGGTCGGGAGCGCTGAAGGCTCGGGGTGTTGCCGCAGCGTGTCGAGCAGCAGCGACGATCTCATCCGCGGGCGAACTCTTGGGGACGAAGGCGCTCGCACCAGCGTCGAGTGCATCGAAGAGGCGTTGATCCCCGGCGTACATGGTGAGCACGACGATGCCCATCGAGGGGAACTGCGAGCGTGCCTGGCGGACCAGGGTGAGGCCGTCGCCATCCGGCAGTCGCAGATCGATGACCGCGACCCGAGGCTCCATCGATGAGATGAGGACGCTGCCCTGCTCCACATCCGCAGCTTCACCCACGACCTCGAGATCGGCCTCTCGGTCGAAGGCGCGACGCAATCCCTCGCGGATCAGCTCATGATCATCGACGAGGATGACCGTGATCGTGGAGTCCGTCGCGGTCATGATCGACCCGCCACGTCATGTCGACGATGTGGGTGGGAAGCAGGGGCGGTGAGTTCCACCACGGTCCCTCCGCCGTCGCGGCGTCGAACGGTGAGATCTCCGCCAATGGATTCCGCTCGCTCACGCATGATGGTCATGCCGAAGTGGTTCTCGGTCTCGGTGGGAGCGAGAAGTCCGCGTCCGTCATCGACGATCCGCAAGACGATCCCCTCCTCATCGACGCGATAGGTGACCCACAGCGTTCTTGCGCGCGCATGTCGCCGCACATTCGCGATGGCCTCCTGTGCGATGCGAAGGAGCTGGGGACCCACGCCAGGCGGCAGACGGCTGCCATCCTCGTCGAGGACGACATGCACAGCGAGACCGGACTGGGTGCCCACAGCGTTGACATAGGACGCCAGCGCATCTTGGATCCCGACACCGGATTCAGTGCGAAGGTCGAAAATCGACAGGCGCAGTTCGGTGATGATGCGGGTCAATTCATCTCGGATCCGAGCGACCTGTTCGCGAGTATGCGGGTCGGCATCGTCATGGGCCAGGTCATCGACGAGGAATCCGAGGCCGACGAGTTCCTGCGCGATACCGTCATGGATCTCTCGGGACATCCGGCGGCGTTCCTCCGTTGTCGCGAGTTCGCGGATCTCATCGAACATGCGGGCGGCATCGAGTCGCAGGGCTGCGGCATCAACCTCTTGCTGGGCCCGGGCGATGTCCGTGATCTCCCAGAGGCCACCGTGTCGCTGGAGGGCGATGACTCCGATCGGTTCACCTTCCAGTCGGAGCGGGATCAGGGCACTGGCCTGATCGCCCCCGCGGTCGGCGATCCACTCGGCCCCGTCGAATCCACCCGCGCGCTGCATCGCCGTTCCTGCTTCGAGGACCTGAGCCCACAGGCCTCGATCCCAGTGGGGCGTCCAGGGCACAGGACGGTCATCGTCGATCGCCGCGACGAGGCTCCCCGAGCGGGTTTGTAGATAGACCGCGGCATGGTCGTGGGGAAGGATCTCGGCGACCGCGGACAGGGTGGTGCGCGCGAGGACGGGCTCTTCCAATCCCTCGGGGAGGCGTCGGGTCACTTCGCGCAGTGCGGAGAGCAGCGTGCGCGCTGCGGCATAGGAGTCTTGTGTGGGAGCGATACGTTCTCGCAGGTGTCGGGCAACTGCGGTGCCTAATCCGAGAGCGACCGCCACAGCCAGCCAGATCATCAGGTCGGCGACAGGTTCTGGCAGGTTGTCGCCCTGTCGCCACACCACACCGATGACGAGAACCAGGGTGGTGGTCAGCCCGGCGGCCAGCGCCCCCAGCACCCCGGCCATGAGTGCTGCGACGATCGGGGGGACGACGAGATAGGCGACTGACGGGCGAACACCGGCGGGTGCGCTCACCACAATGGCGCCGATGACCCCGGCCTCAGCTAGGACCGTGACATAGCGCAACCACGGGGGCGATTGCGGCAGTGTCGCGGTCACCGCGAGGATGACGACCAGGACGATCTGCTGCCATGCCTCCACGAGGGTCCCCGTGACGAGGGCGATGACGAGCACCGCGAGGACCCCCGTGGCGCGTATGGCAAGTTCGAGGGCGCGACGAGACCTCGGGAGTCGCATCGAGCCGGCCGGTGTGCGTCAGGCGTAGAGCGCGTCGATGTCGGCGGAGAACTCCTTCATCACGACGTTGCGCTTCAACTTCATCGACGGGGTGAGTTGGCCACCCTCCTCGGTCCAGTCGGTGTCCAAGATGGTGAATTTTCGGATCGATTCGGCCTTGGATACGGCCTTATTGGCCTCATCGACCGCACCCTGGATGAGGGCGATCATGTCGGGATCCTTGGCGGCTTCGGCGATGGTCATGGAGGTCGGCTTTCCTGCCTGCTTCAGCCAGGCGGGGAAGGACTCGGGATCGATGGTGACGAGGGCGGCGATGAAGGGCTGCCCGTCACCAACGACCATGCACTGGCTCACCAGGAAATTCGCGCGGAGGCGGTCCTCGAGCACCGCGGGTGCGACGTTCTTGCCGCCAGCGGTGACGAGGAGTTCCTTCTTGCGGCCGGTGATGCGCACGAATCCCTGGTCGTCGATCTCACCGATGTCACCCGAGTGGAACCAGCCGTCCGGCTCGAGGGCTTCCTCGCTCGCGGTCGGGTTTTTCCAGTAGCCGCTGAAGATCTGCGCTCCGGCAAGCAGCAGCTCGCCGTCGGCGGCGACCTTCACCGAGGCGCCGGGGAAGGGCTGGCCGACGGTGCCGATCTTCAGTGCGGTCGGACGGTTGACCGTGGTGGCGGCGCTGGTCTCGGTGAGGCCGTAGCCCTCGAGAATGGTCACGCCGATGCCGCGGAAGAAGTGTCCGAGGCGTTCGCCGAGTGGGGCGCCACCGGACACGGCCCACTCGACGTTCCCGCCCATCGCGGCCCGCAGCTTGGAATACACCAGCTTGTTGAACAGTGCGTGCTTCAACTTCAAGCCCAGACCCGGGCCCCCGCTGTCGAGGGAGCGGCTGTAATCGATGGCGGTGTTCGCGGCGGTATCGAAAATGTTGCCCTTGCCCTCGGCCGTGGCCTTCTGCTGGGCTGAGTTGAACACCTTCTCGAACACGCGCGGCACGGCCAACAAGAACGTGGGCTGGAATGACTGCAGATCATCGAGCAGGTTCTTCACATCGGGGGCATGGCCGAGGCGGACCCGGGCGCGGATGGCACCGAGCTGGATGATCCGGCCGAAGACGTGAGCGAGGGGGAGGAACAGCAGTGTTGACGCGCCGGGCTTCAAGAACACATCGGGCATTCCCTGCACGACGTTGTCGACCTCGAACATGAAGTTGCGATGTGTGAGCATGCAACCCTTGGGTCGCCCGGTTGTTCCGGAGGTGTAGATGATCGTCGCGAGCGACTCCGGCGTCACCGTCGCCCGAGCTGCTTCGAGTGCCTCGTCGCTCACCCCTGCGCCAGCGTGCACCAGGGTGTCGATCGCATTGTCATCGAAGACCCAGGTTCGGGTGCACTCGGGAAGCCGATCGGCGACCTCGTCGTAGACCGCCTTGTTCTTCGCGCTCTCGAAGAAGATGCCGACGGCGTCGGAGTTGCCGGCGATCCACTCCACCTGCTCGGCGGAGGAGGTCTCGTAGATCGGCACGGGTACGGCGCCGGCGTACCAGGTGGCGTAATCAGCAAGCGTCCACTCGTAGCGTGTGCGCGACATGATGGCGACGCGCTGCCCGGGCTCGATCCCGGCGGCGATGAGCCCCTTGGCCACAGCCTTGACCTGATCGAGGAACGCCTGAGCGGTCACACCGACCCAGACCCCGCCCTCGTGACGGGACAGCACGACGCGATCGGGAGCCTGCTGGGCGTTTTCCACGATGTGGTCGGTCAGGCTGCCCGAGGTCGGGGGAGCGACGATGGCAGGAACAGCGAACTCGGTCTTCATGGCGGTCGATCTCCTCATGGGTCTGGCCGGCGAATCGGGCCGGTCGGTCCGCCGACAGCAGTGAACGCGCCCGCGGACGCGCTCCTCTCTCGGAAGGGCTGTCTGGGACGGTACGCGATTGGGGCCCTCTTGGCACGCCAATCGAGGGAGGAAGCCACCGATCGGCGTCCTCACCGGCGTATTCTGCGCAACTATGCCGGCCGTGGACCTCGTGGACGAGACGTTCATCGTCGTCGCGACCCCGCGGATCGCGGAGGTCGTGAGGGATCCCGCCCGCTGGTCGGCCTGGTGGCCGGGGCTGGAGCTGACCGTGTTCATGGATCGGGGGCTGCAGGGCGTGCGCTGGTCGGTCACCGGGGAACTGGTCGGTTCGGCTGAGGTGTGGCTGGAAACGCACGGGGACGGCGTGATCGTGCACTACTACCTTCGCGTCGACCCCACCGAACCTGGATCGACG
>CAZVCZ010000025.1:11666-18489 GCA_964626275.1 uncultured Bifidobacteriaceae bacterium
GGTCGTCCACGCACCGCTCGTTTCGAGTTGTCCTCCGGGCCGATCAAGGACACCTATGAACTGGAATACGACTGGTCCGGTGACGCCGATGTTTCCTGGCATCTCGTCCGTGGTGACATGCTCCGAGCGATGGACGGGAGCTACGCGCTCTCGGCTTCGGGGCCGGACGAGACGCTGGTGAGGTACCGACTCGTCGTCGACGTTAAGGTGCCGATGATTGGGATGATCAAGCGCAAGGCAGAGAAGGTCATCGTCGATACGGCACTGCGGGGATTGAAAAATCGTGTGGAGAGCATGCACTGACGGTGTGGCGACGACGATGAGGACGACGGTGAGAGCGCGATGTCATTGACCATCGGAGTCGACGTCGGGGGGACGAAACTCCTTGCCGGAGTCGTCGATGAGCAAGGTCGGATCCTTTCCACGCAACGTCGGGACACACCAGCCCGTAACCCCGAGGCCTCGATCGAGGCGATCGCGTCGCTCATCGAGGAACTCCGCGATGCTGCGCCCGAATCCATCGAAGCCGTCGGAGTCGGTGTCGCTGCGCTTGTGGATGCCGATCGTGCACGTGTGGTCTTCGCCCCCAACCTCGGGTGGCCGGCGGTGGCACTGGCTGATCTGCTGACCAAGCGCACCGGCCTATCGACCGTGGTCGAGAACGATGCGAATGCTGCGGCGTGGGGGGAATTCCGGCACGGAGCCGGGCGGGACATGGATGACGTCGTCGTCGTGACCGTCGGCACGGGTATCGGTGGGGGACTGATCCTCGGCGGTCGTTTGCGGCGGGGAGCGCACGGCATGGCGGCTGAGATCGGGCACATCATCATGGTTCCCGACGGGCGTCTCTGCGGATGCGGCCGCCGCGGCTGCTGGGAGCAGTACGCCAGCGGTTCGGCCCTGGTGAGACGGGCCCGAGAACTCGCCGCCGATCGGCGTGATGAGGCGCATGTGCTGCTCAGCCTCGGCGACGGCAGCCCCGAGGGGATTCGCGGCCGCAATGTCACCGAGGCAGCCAGACGAGGTGATCCGGTTGCTCTCGATGCGTTCGCGGAGATCGGTGACTGGCTGGGTCGTGGGATGGCGGACCTTACCGACGTCCTCGATCCCGAGGCCTACATCATCGGGGGTGGGGTCAGCGATGCCGGCGAGCTGCTCGTCAACCCGGCCCGTGCCGAACACAGCGCTTTGGTGACGAGATACGGGGACCGGGAGGTGCCGCGAGTGCAGGTGGCCGAACTCGCAAACATGGCGGGGCTGGTGGGCGCTGCGGATCTTGCCCGGATCTAGACCACCGCACCCGGATCATCGTGGTCGCGCTCGTTGCGCATACGCGTGACCAGAAGCACGAAACCACCGATGAAGGCAGCGACTCCTATTCCGCCGAGCCAACTTCCCCACCCCATGACGCTGCTGCTCACGAGCAGGGCCGGACCCCCGATCGCCCCACCCCAGGCCACCTTGTCGACGACGTCCCTCGGGCGTGGGAGCGGCGGCGGTTCGGGGGGAACGAATCCATCGTCGAGGAGCTCCTCGATCACCTCGTCGTCAGCGACGGCATAGTCGCGCGGGCCCCCCGCGCTGACCGGTGTCGCCGCCGGCTCGGCGTTGTCCGGTGGTTCGGGATGCTCATCATCGGCTGAGCGCTCATGGCGACGGATGAGCCGTGACGATAAACCAGAACCCTGACGAGGCTCGTCGGGCGAGGACTCCAGTCCCGCGACGAGTTCCGCCCAGGCCTGGTCGACCTGCTCGCTGCTCAGGTTCGCCCCCCGAGCGGGCGGGTTCGAGGGATCGGGTGGGCCCTCGTCGGTGTGGGACGTGGGGTCCTCTGGGGACTCGCCGTCGTGGGGCCGATCAGGGGTGGAGGTCATGCGGTGGTCGACCTCGCCCGGAGGAAGTCGAGGCTCTCGCGATGGATGAGATCGGCGTCGTTGTCGAGTGTGGCGACGTGGAAGGAGTCCATGAGCACGATCTCGCGGACATCGGTGGACGAGACATGCGACAGGATCCAGGCTGCATTCGATGCCTCGACGACATGGTCTTCGGCGCTGCGGAAGAGTAGGAGCGGCTGATCGATCGCCGCGATATCGGTTTTCACCGCTGACCATAGGTGGGTGAGGCTGTGGGCTGCCTTCAAGGGAATCCGATCGTAGGCACCTTCATCCTGACCTGGCTTCTTGATGTCATTGCTGATCCCGGGAAAGGACCCGATGACGTGCTTGATGATCGGCAGCGCGAAGCGATCGGGGCGTTCGGAGTGGACGGCCGGGTTCACTAGGACGATGCCCGCGATGGCATCCCCCTTCATCTCGGCGAGCCGCAGCGTCAGGGATCCACCCATCGACAGGCCCATGACGAAGACCTGCGAACTGCGCGCGGCGAGCTCGCGGAAGGAGCGATCAGCCTCGGCGTACCAGTCCTGCCAGGTGGTGATGTTCATGTCCTGCCAGCGGGTTCCATGCCCGGGCAGTCGCGGCACTCGCACGGTATAGCCGTGTGAGGCGAGGAATTCGCCCCAGGGCTTCATCGACTTGGGCGAACCCGTGAATCCATGGAGCAGCAACACTCCGGTGTCGCCGCCATCGTGGCTGTAGGGCTCTGCTCCGGGCATGAGCGGCATCGAGGTTCCTCCCTTTTCTCGCCTTTTCTCGGCGGCGCGATGCGCAGCATGACGATGGTGCCACAGTTCGTTCCGGCTAGGCTGCCCCGCGTGTGGTACTCCTTCTTCAAGCACGTCCTGATCGGGCCTTGGCTCAGGGTGCTGTTCCGGCCCTGGACCGAGGGCATGGATCACGTGCCGGAGACGGGCTCGGCGATTCTGGCGAGCAACCACCTGTCCTTCTCTGATTCCTTCTTCCTTCCGCTGATGGCCCCCCGCCAGATCACCTTCCTCGCGAAGGCCGAGTACTTCACGGGCAAGGGGATCAAAGGACTGATCAGCAAGGCGTTCTTCACCGGGGTCGGCCAGGTCCCGATCGATCGATCGAGTGGCCGTGCCTCAGAGGCGGCCATCAACACCGGTGTTCGAGTACTGCGCGAGGGTCACCTGCTCGGGATCTATCCGGAGGGGACGCGCACCGCCGATGGCCGGCTCTATCGTGGCCGAGTCGGAGTGGCGCGCATGGCGCTTGAGTCCGGTGCCGAAGTCATCCCGGTCGCGATGATCGCCACTTATGAGACGCAGCCACCGGGTCGGATCCGGCCGCGGTTGAATCGCGTGGGCATGCGATTCGGGACACCCCTGGACTTCTCCCGCTATGAGGGGCTCGATGGCGATCGTTTCGTCCTGCGGTCCATCACCGATGAGATCATGTATGCACTCATGCGACTGTCCCGCCAGGAGTACGTGGACATGTACGCGACGAAGGCGAAGGCGATTCGAGACGAACCGGCGCCAGCCGCGGATGATGTCGCTGTCGGGGAGACAGGAACTTGATCCAACGTTGACGCTGGTGTTAGTTCGGAGCGGCCCAGTCCCTGCTGCGTGACACGGCTTCGCGCCACCGACGGTGCGCCAAGTCGGCCCCCTGCTTGGCGTCCTCCGCCGGCGTGAACGAGTGATCCAGGCTGCGGCACGCGGCGATCTCCTCCGCGGTCGACCAGACTCCTGTTCCGAGACCTGCGAGGAACGCGGCACCCACGCCGGTGGTTTGCAGTTCGACAGGACGATCGACGCTGATGCCGAGGGTGTTGGCCTGCGTCTGGCAGAGCAGGTCGTTCGCCGCAGCACCTCCATCGACGTTCAGTCGCTGCAGGGTGACCGCGCCATCCTCCGCCATGAGATCGACCACATCACGGACCTCGAAGGCGATGCCCTCCAACGTTGCTCGGGCAATGTGGCCGGCCGTGGTACCCCTGCCGATGCCGATGATGAGGCCACGCGCGTAGGGATCCCAGTCGGGCGCCCCCAGACCGGTGAGTGCGGGTACGAACACCACGCCGCCGCTGTCGGGAACTGATTCGGCGAGGTGCTCGACATCCGCGGCGGAATCGATGATGCCGAGGCCGTCTCGCAGCCACTGCACTGCGGAGCCGGTGACGAAGATCGCGCCCTCGAGGGCGAAGGTGCGGGATCCGTCGGGATGGCCGAGCGCGACGGTCGTCAGCAGTCCGCCGGGGGAGATGACGATGTCGTGTCCGGTGTTGACCAGAAGGAAGGAACCGGTTCCGAAGGTGCACTTGGCATCGCCCCGAGCGAAACCAGCCTGTCCGACGAGTGCGGCCTGCTGATCTCCGGCGATGCCGGCGATCGGAACCTCCATGCCGAGGAAAGTCGCCGGATCGGTCGTGGCAACCGGGCCGTAGGAAGCCACGATCGTGGGAAGGATCTCGATGGGGATTCCGAACAACGTCGCGAGCTCGGGACTGTAGTTCCCGGTGTGGACGTCGTAGAGCAAGGTTCGGGAGGCATTGGTGTGGTCGGTGATGTGGTGCAGCCCCCGGGTCAAACGAGCGATGAGATAGGAGTCGACCGTGCCGACGACGACCCGCCCGGCTTCGATCTGCGCCCAGGTATCCGGGTCATGGTCGCGCACCCACGCGATCTTGGTGGCGCTGAAGTAGGGATCGAGGCGGAGGCCGGTGCGCTCGCGGATGAAGGCCTCATGACCGTCCTCCCGGAGGCGGGCACAGATGTCGGCGGTGCGACGGTCCTGCCAGACGATCGCTCTGCGGGGCGAGCCGAGTGTCTCGGCGTCCCAGAAGCACACGGTCTCCCGCTGGTTGGTGATCCCCACGGCGGTAATCGGCTCCGGGCTGGCCGCGAGGGCCGCACCGGTGGCCGCCAGGGTGGCCGACCAGATCTCGCCGGGCTCGTGCTCGACCCATCCGTCGGCGGGAAAGTGTTGGGGGAACTCCGAGTAGCCGCGGGCGAGCACGGTGGCGTCGGCACCGACGACGAGGGCGGTCACCCCGGTCGTTCCGGCATCGAGGGAGAGGATGGCCATGTCGGGGAAGGCTAGTCGGGAGCGTCGGGTGCACGCGAGCAGTCGGGTGATCGAACCTGATCGTCAAGGCGGGGGTCATGGAGGGAGTCGGCCCGGTAGGCTCGAACCGTAAGCGTGTACATACACGGGCGGCAGCCCGGGTGAAGGGAGTCGGTGACGATGCGAGTCGGTGTGCTCACCGGAGGTGGGGACTGCCCCGGTCTCAATGCGGTCATCAGGGCCGTGGTTCGCAAGGGGGTCAGCGAATATGGCTTCTCCTTCGTCGGGTTCCGAGATGGCTGGCGAGGGCCCCTCGAAGGCGAGACCATGCGCCTCGATATCTCCTCGGTACGAGGAATCCTGCCGCGGGGCGGAACGATCCTCGGCTCGTCGCGCACCAACCCCTTCAAGGTCGAGGGGGGTGTCGAGCGGATCGAGGCGAACTTCGCCGAGCTGGGTGTGGACGCCCTGGTGGCTATCGGGGGTGAGGACACCCTCGGGGTCGCGACCAAGCTCGCCGAGCATGGGCTTCCGGTGGTAGGAGTGCCCAAGACCATCGACAACGACCTCAATGCGACCGACTACACCTTCGGCTTCGACACGGCGGTGACCATCGCCACCGAGGCGATCGACCGCCTGCACACCACGGCTGAATCCCATCACCGGGTGCTGGTCATCGAGGTGATGGGCCGACATGCGGGATGGATCGCCCTGCACTCGGGCATGGCGGGGGGTGCGAATGTGATCTTGATTCCCGAAGTCCCCTTCGACTTCGATGAGGTGTGCACCTGGGTGGAGTCCCGCTTCGAGTCCTCCTATGCACCGATCATCTGTGTTGCCGAAGGTGCGCAGCCCGCGGATGGGAATCTGATCACGAAGGACTCGACCGTGGATGCGTTCGGCCACGTGAAACTGTCCGGCATCGGGGACTGGTTGGCGTCGGCGATCGAGGATCGCACCGGCAAGGAGTCGCGTGCCGCCGTCCTGGGCCATATCCAGCGGGGCGGTTCTCCGACGGCCTTCGACCGTGTGCTCGCGACCCGCTTCGGCCTGCACGCCATCGACACGATCAAGGACGGTGACACCGGCAAGATGGTGGCGCTTCGGGGCACCGACATCGTGCGAGTTCCACTGGCCGAGGCCACGGGCGAACTGAAGACCGTGCCCCTGTCCCGCTATGCCGAGGCGAAGGCGTTCTTCGGCTGACGGGTACCCTGAGCGGCGTGTCTGAACTGACCTGGCCCGATCTGCCTGCCGTCCACCAACCGGTGTGGCCTGATGGTGCGCACCTCGAGCGGGTGCTCGCTGAGTTGCGCGCGATGCCGCCGCTGGTGTTCGCAGGGGAATGCGACACGCTGACCGAGCAGTTGGGCAAGGCGGCGCTCGGCGAAGCATTCGTGCTCACCGGCGGGGATTGCGCGGAGACGTTCGCAGCGAACACGGCCGATTCCATCCGAGCCCGCCTGAAGACCGTGCTGCAGATGTCGGTCATCCTCACCTATGCGGCCTCTCTCCCGGTGATCAAACTCGGTCGCGTCGCCGGACAGTACTTCAAGCCCCGCAGCAACCCGATCGAGACACGGGCGGGCGTGGAACTGCCCAGCTACCTTGGGGACGCGGTGAACGCGCTGGACTTCACTCCGGAGTCGCGACAACCCGACCCGGAGCGGCTACTGCGGGCGTACCACGCGTCAGGTGCGGCATTGAACCTCATTCGCGCCTTCACCCAGGGTGGCTATGCCGACCTGAGGCAGGTGCACGCATGGAACACCGATTTCGTCCGCGAATCTGCTGCTGGTCAGCGCTATGAGCGCATGGCGGGCGAGATCGATCGGGCGCTGTCGTTCATGCATGCCTGCGGTGCGGATCCCGAGGAGTTCCGGCGTGTGGAGTTC
>CAZVCZ010000026.1:0-18388 GCA_964626275.1 uncultured Bifidobacteriaceae bacterium
CGGGGGCACCTGCAGGTGGCGAGTGTTGTACTGAGACAGGGAAGAGATCGCGAACTCATAGAACGTCGCATCCCAGGGAGTCAGCACATTGGGCCAGTGCACCCCGTCTTGGAACCAGAACATCGAATCCTCGAAGTCACGCCTCGCCTCGGAGAAGGTCGAGGAGTACAGATACATATCCTGCCAACCTTCGGCCCCTTCAGGCGTGGGGATGTCGAAGGGGCTGGGGAAACGATCGGCCATGCGAGTGTTCCTCTCTTGATGGTGGGTCCCGAGGGCGGGGTGGTGCTAGTCCTTGCGCGCGTGCAGTGGGTTCATCAGGGTGGAGACGATGCTGCTCATGAAGTCCCCCGACGATGCCGATGGTCCGGACGATGACTGGATCTTCTTGCTCCACACAGTTTCCGGACGTGATTGGAGCAGGACGACCGCGTCACCGTCGGGTGTGTCCGCATCGAGTGCCCACTCGATATCCTGCGGGCAGCCGTAGTGCTTCTCCGCGGTCTTCGCCAGACGCGCGATGGCCTTGATCTGGTCATCGGTGAGGCTCGGCGCCATCGCACGCTCCGGATCCGTCTCGATCTTCTCGACGCGATCTTGCCCGTTCAATACGAACTCGTGTGCCTTATTGGAGATATTGCGCTTGCCGATTTCGAAGAGCACCTTGTCGATGAGGAAGTTGTCAGGCGTGATCTCACCGGAGACGACACCTTCACCGAATCCCCATGCGGAGTCGATGCAGATCTGGGATCGATCGCCATCACTGGGGTTCAGGGTGAAGGCAACGCCCGCAGCGATCGGTCGCACCATCTTCTGGATGACGACGCTCATCTCGACGCTGCGATGGTCATAGCCCATCTCGACGCGGTAGGCCGTCGCACGATCGGTGAACAGGCTCGCCCAACAACGTCGAACTGCATCCACGACATCCTCGGCGCCACGCACCCACAGATACGTGTCGTGCTCACCGGCGAAGGACGCATCGGGTGAGTCCTCCGAAGTAGCCGAGGATCGAACCGCGACGGGGATATCGGGTGACGCAGATGCCTTGCACAACTCGGCATACGCGCGACACAGCGCATCCTCGATCTCCGAAAGCAGTGGCATCGCCTCGATCTCCTGACGGATGGCCGCGCACCGCTGCGCCAGCATCTGCGTGTCCTCCACATCGAGGCCGCCGAGGTGGTAGGCGAGGATTGCGTCGAGATCGTGGGCGTCATGACAGGCGCGATAGGCGCCAGCGGTGAGCACGAATCCGGGTGGGACAGGCAAACCCGCGCCGGTCATCTCACCAAGGCTCGCGCCCTTCCCGCCAACTTCGGCCTTCATTCCATCCCAGTAGCCCTCGAACCACATCACGGGATTGATCGGTGAGGTCATCGGACCTCCTCCCTCACACTCTTCGGGAGGGCCCGTCCGCTGAGCCCCTCCCACCAGTCAGGCAGTTCGTCCAGATTGGGGACCTGAACCTCCTGGACCCGATTGCGATACGCGATGAAAGCTGAATTCCCCTCGACGAGGCGCACGATGACCTCTTCGGTGTTGTAGGGCTCACCGGGGTCGTAGCCGAAGGCACTGATCGCGAAGACACGTATCGGTCCGGAGTGGGTCCCCACGATGATTCGGTCACCGGGGTGTTCTTCCTGGATGCGCTGGATACCGGCCCAGAAGCGGCGCACGGTCGCCGAGGGCGGTTCGAAGTTCAGCATGGGAATCTGCGTCCACAGCGTGATGGGATCGGCACCGCCCTGCTGGGTCCGCCAGAACCGATCGATCTCCACCAGCCAGGTGGGCCGATCCCCCATGGCGACACGCTCGTACTTCTCCATCTCCCGCTTGTAGAGCCGGAATGCGCCAGTGACGTCACGCAAACCCTCCGGGGTCCAGACCTGGAAGTTGCGGAACTCCGGCATCGCGGTGACACCGGTGATCTCGGCTTCCCGGTTCCACATCGTGAGCCCGTCGAGGAGTCCCTTCTTGATGCCCTCGGAGGTCTGCCGCGCACGGTTGGTGTCCGCGCACACGATGTGGATGCGTTCACCGTCCTTGATCGACTTCGAGATGTCGAAGCCGCGCCGATGCACCTGCCAACTGCCCAGCGGAGTGAGGCCACTCTCCGTGGAATACCCCTGGGTTTCACCATGGCGAATGATGTGCACCTGGGTCATCACCCGGGGACCGGCTTCCTCGGCCGTTCCGGGCACGATCTCCTTCGTCTTGGTGATCTGGGCATAGGCCCGGGTCACCCCCAGGTCCTGTCCCTCCCATTCGGGAACCGGAGCCTCGAGATCATTGGCGCCGCTGCGACGGTCGCGGAATCGACGGAGATATAGGGGTGTTTCATCGGTCGTCGTGCCGGGCTCCTCGGGTCCACGGTGGCGCATACCACCGCGCGACTCACGATCGAAGTACCGCTGCAGGTACGCCGGCGGATCTGTTCGCTCCGTGCGTGGCAGCGCGACCCGCTGCTCCACCTCACCGGGGTGGATCTGTGCGTCGGTCATGTCAGCCGACTCCTTCCTGCGCTCGGGCATTCGATCGTCAGCTGTGCACCGTGAGGAATCGCTGGTTGACGACCCCGTCGTAGTAGAAGATGGCCCGGCCCATTTCAGCTTCGGTCCAGGTCACCGGGGGCTCCTCTGGATCGACGACATAACCGCCGGTGAACACCTCGTTCCGGTTGCCCGCCGGGTCGAAGAAGTACAGGCAGTGTCCGCGAGTTGCCCCGTGTCGCGTGGGATTGGTCTCGATGTTCACGCCGTGATAGGCGAGCACATCCGCGGTGTCTCGGATTGCGTTCCAGTCATCGACCCAGTAGGCGAAGTGGTGCAGTCCTCGGTCCTGTCCGGTCACCAAGGCGATGTCGTGGGAGTTGTGCGAGCGCTCCAACCAGGTGGCGACCTGGAACCCGTCGTCACCGAGCACCTGCTCGGTGAGGTGGAACTCCAGTACCTCCTGTAGGAAGCGCGTGTTCTCGCCGACGTCTTCGCAGGTCAAGAAGATGTGGTCGAGCCGTGGGGGCGCGACTCCGACCAGATTGAGCGGCTTGGGCGGCGGATTGGTCAGCGGCAGGAGATTGCCGACCTGCTCCATTCCGTACACCAGTTCCATGAGGTGACCGCTGGGCATCAGGAACCGGATCGCCTCACCATGCCCGGGACCGATCTCGCCCTTGGCGAACCACTCGACCTCGACCCCGGCCTCCTTCAGGCGTTGGGCGTAGTAGTCGAGATCCTCGCGGAACTGCACCTTCCAACCGAAGTGGTTGAGTCCGTATGTCGGCTCGTAGGTGAGGATGACGGAGTGGTGCTGATGCTCGTCCCAGCACTTCAAGAACACCCGCTCGGATTCACGCGCCGTCTCGTACATTCCGACGACCTCGGTGTAGTAAGCAGTCGCGAGCTCGAGATCCGGCACCCGGATCTCGACGTGGGACAGCCTGAGGATTCCCATGATCAGCTCCCGCTCCTACGTGTGCACCGACATGAAGCGCTGATTGAGTTCGCCTTCGTAGTAGAAGACGGCACGGCCGATCTGATCCTCAGTCCACGTGATCGTCGGGAAGTCCGGATCGGGTCGGTAGCCCCCGGTGAACACCTCATTGCGCGTTCCCAGCGGATCGAAGAAGTAGATGGTGTTTCCTCGAGTGATGCCGTGGCGGGTGGGGCCGACGTCGATCTGGATGCCGTTGTAGGCCAGCACATCCGCTGAGCGACGAACATGATCCCAGTCGTCGAGCCACCAGGCGAAGTGATGGAGTCCACCATTCTGACCCGTCACGATGGCGAGGTCGTGCGGGCTATGCGAGACCTCCATCCACACCGCGGACTGATGCCCCTGACCATCGAGCAACTGCTCGGTCGTGCGGAAACCGAAGACATCCTCGTAGAACTTCGCTGAGTCCCCCACCTCTTCGGCGGTGACAAGGACGTGATCGAGGCGCGGGGGTGCGATGCCGCGCAGGCCCTCCACGAAGGGATTGGGGTTGATCGCCGCGGTCGCGCGTCCGATCATCTCCAGATCGTGGACGAGTTCCATCGTCTGCCCTGATGGGGTCTCGAATCTGATCGACTCCCCCTGACCGATGCTCTCTCCCTTGCTCACCCGATCCACAGGAAAGCCGTACTGCGAGACCTTCTTCTCGAACTCCGCGAGATCGTCCTCACGCTCGACCTTGAACGACATCTGATCGAAGCCGACCCGCGGACCGTAGGTCAGCCGCAGGGAATGATGGTTGGGCTCATCCCAGCACTTCAGGTAGACCGAGGTCTCGTCACGCTCGGTCTCGAGCAGGCCGATCACCTCGGTGTAGTAGGCGGTGGCCAGATCGAGGTCGGTCACGGTGATGTCGACGTGGGCGAGGCGCTGAAGTCCCATGGGCGATCCTTCCCTTACGGTCTCGATGCAAAGCGTCGATGGGTTCCGGACGGTAGAGCGAAAGTGTTCCGCATGGAAGTACGCCGTCCCCCATGGCGGAACATCCGCTGCTACGGTCCCCGCATGGCGGAAGCACCACCGACCATGTCGGGCCCCGAGCAAATGCGCTCGGCGATGGCCGATTATGTGCGCGCCCTCCATCGTTCCTATCTCGATGCAGGGGCGCCGCTTCCACCGGCCGATCGGGCGAGAATGCCTCTGCTACAGGCACAATCCCTGACCGTCGCCGCCGTGGGTACCCGATATCTGCACGTCATTGCAACGACAGATCCCCTCCCGGCTCCGATCGGCCCGGAAATCGGAATCGACGATCACCTCGACGACCTCGAGTGGACGCTGCGATTCTTCGACCCGGTGGTCGCTCCGGGTCTCGGGCTCCTCGATGAGACCGAGGCCCCCGCACCCGATCAGGTCCGCCACACCCTCGGCATCCGCTCGGTGGTCTACCACCTCACCGTGCCTCCGGGTAGCGGGCTGACCGCCCACCATGCGCTCCACGCCGGGACCGGGCTCGCGCATTCGCATGCTGCTGCGGAGCGGGACTACACCACCCTCGTCGGCCTGCGTCCGACTCAGGGGCCGTTGATCGCCGAGATGCATGCCGCCTATGTCAACGCCCTCCCTCGGGCACATCGGCTCCTCGCCTGCGAACTGGCCGGACCGGACTCGATCACCGCACCGGCCGAAGATTTCGACGCTGTGCGACGTGAGGCGCTGCGGGCGATTCGAGGAGCGGATTCATGAGCTCGCCCACGCCTCGAGAGAGTTCGACGCTGTCGAGTGTGCGCAACGCCGCGCGCGTTCTGAAGGAGTTCGCTGGCAATCGTGAACTCGGGGTGACCGAGTTGTCCCGCCGGCTGGGAATCGGGAAGAGCACCGCCCATCGACTGGTCAACACCCTGGCTGCGGAGCGACTCCTCGAGCAGGATCCCGACACCGGGGCCTATCGACTGAGCCTCACGATGTACGAGCTCGGCACGAGCGTCTACCGCCACGTCGATCTGCACGAGGCATGCACCCCAGTACTCGACCGCCTGCGCAATGCGACCGAGGAGACGGTTCAGGTGGCTGTCCTCGACGGACGCGAAGTGGTCTACGTCGAGCGTCGGGAGAGCCCGAAGACACTTCGCCTCTTCGGCCGGATCGGTCACCGCAATGACGCTCACTGCACGAGCAGCGGCAAACTGCTCCTTGCCTGTCTCCCGCCGGATGAACTCGATGCGATGCTCAAGGGCTGGCGACTCGAGGCGAAGACCCCGCACACCATCACCAAGATGACTGAGTTGCGACGCGTCCTGGAGACCACTCGCGCGCGAGGGTGGGCTGAGAATGTCAACGAGGCCGAGATCGGTGCCGCATCCGTGGCGGCTCCGATCCGCAACGGCATGGGCGAGGTGGTGGCCTCAGTCTCCATCGCCGGACCCGTGCAGCGCCTCGGTGGCAGCGCACTGCGACGATTCGCCGGGCCCTGCATCGAGGCAGGGCTGGCCATCAGCAGGCGACTGGGGTATCGAGACACGAAAGGCGGAAGGCTGTGACCGAGCAGGACTATGACCGCTACGCCGAGGCGCTGTGGCGGGCGCGGGAGTCGCGGGTGCCGATTGCGCCGTTGACCGATGAGTTCTCGGAGTGGGGGGTGGAGGAGGGTTATGCGGTTCAGCAGCGTCTGGTGGATCGACTGGTCTCCACCGGTGATCGGATCGTGGGGTACAAGCTCGGTCTTACCTCGACCCCGATGCAGGAACTCCTCGGCGTGGGACAGCCCGACTTCGCCCCGATCTTCGCTTCAGGGGTGTTCACCGATGGGGTGAGCATCCCCATGGACCAGTTCATCGCGCCGCGGGTGGAGGCCGAGATCGCGGTGGTGCTCGATGAGGATGTGCGGGGACCTGATGCGTCAGCGCTGAGCGTGGCCGAAGCCGTGCGCGGGTTGGTGGCCGCCATCGAGATCGTGGATTCGCGGGTGGCGGATTGGAAGATCAAGATCGCGGACACAGTGGCCGATCTCGCCAGTGGCGGGGCGATAGCACTCGGCTCGCAGATCATTCCCGCGACCGGAATCGATCCACGGTTGATCGGGATGAAGTTCTCGCGCAATGGAGCGATGGTGGCGACGGGTGCGGGCGCAGCCGCCCTCGGTGACCCATATGCCGCGGTGGCGTGGTTGGCGAACACGCTGCATCCCCTGGGTGGTTTCCTGCCGGCGGGGTCGATCGTGATGACGGGGGCATTGCACGCCATGAAGCCAATAGCCTCCGGCGAGGTGTGGTGCGCGCAGTTCGACAGGCTCGGTTCAGTGACGTTGACGGTGAGTGAATAGGTAGAGGAGCAGGCAATGGCGTTGCGGTGCGCGATCATTGGGTCGGGGAATATTGGTACGGATTTGATGGTCAAGATGCTGCGTAGTGATGTTCTTGATTTGCGGGCTCTGGTGGGGATTGATCCGGATTCGGATGGTTTGGCGCGGGCCCGTGCGTTGGGTGTGGGTGTGTCGCATGAGGGCCCGGATTGGGTGTTGGATAACGCGGGTGAGTTCGACATGGTCTTCGATGCAACGAGTGCGTATGTGCATGTGCGTTATTACAAGAAGTATGCCGAGGCGGGGATCACCGCGATCGATTTAACACCGGCGGCGCGGGGCCCGAAGGTGATCGCGGCGGTGAACCTGACTGAGCATCTGGATGCACCGAACATCAATATGGTGACCTGTGGGGGTCAGGCGACGACACCGATGGTGTTCGCGGTGCGTCGAGCGGTTGCGTCGTTGCCGTATGCGGAGATGGTGTCCACGGTCGCGAGCAAGTCGGCGGGTCCGGGGACGCGTCAGAATATTGATGAGTTCACCAAGACCACCTCCACGGCGTTGCGGGAGATCGGGGGCGCGGACACCTCGAAGGCGATCATCATCTTGAATCCGGCCGAACCGCCGATCATGATGCGCAACACCGTGTTCGCCGGCCTGCCCGAGGGAACTGATCATGAGGCGGTGTTGGAGTCGATTTGGGCGATGGAGAAGGAGGTCGCCGCCTACGTGCCCGGCTACCGGTTGAAGAATCCGCCGGTGATCGAGGAAGGCCCCTACTCCACTCCCGGTGGTGTGGTGCCCCATCGTGCGGTGATCCTGCTCGAAGTGGAAGGGGCCGGGGACTACCTGCCGGCGTATGCGGGGAATTTGGACATCATGACCGCCGCCGCAATGCGTGTGGGTGAAGCGATCGCCGAACATCGAGGAGTCAGCGCATGACCACCACAACCTCTCCATCTACCTCCACGGGTGTGGACTACCGCTTGATCGATTCCACGCTGCGGGACGGCTCCCATGCGATCTCCCATCAGTATTACGCCGAGGATGTGATCAAGATCGTCGCCGGCCTGGACCGGGCGGGGGTGCAGGTGATCGAGATCGCCCACGGCGACGGCCTGGGCGGATCGAGCTTCAACTACGGCTTCTCCGCCGTCGATGAGAAGGAACTCATCGCCAAGGCCTGCGACACGACCGTCAACGCCGATATCGCGTGTTTGATGTTGCCCGGCATCGGCCTGGCCGATGACCTGCGGGAGGTCCGGGAGTTGGGGGTGAACGTGGCCCGCATCGCGGTGCACTGCACCGAGGCGGACATCACCGAACAACACATCAAGGTCGCCAAGGAACTCGGCATGGAAACCATCGGGTTCCTCATGATGGCCCACATGAACTCCCCCGAAGGCCTCGTCGAACAGGCCAAACTCCTGCAGTCCTACGGTGCGGACACCATCTATATCGCCGATTCGGCCGGGGCGATGACCACCGAGGATGTTCGCCGCCGCGTCAACGCCCTCGTGAAGGCCCTCGACGTGCCCGTCGGGGTGCACGCCCACAACAACCTCGCCATGGCCGTATCCAACTCGATCGCCGCCTACGAAGAAGGTGCCGCGAACCTCGATGGAACCTCCGCGGGCCTCGGTGCCGGCGCGGGGAACTGCCCCACCGAAATCCTCGCCGCCGTGTCCGATAAGTACGGCATCACCACCGGCGTGGACCCCCTCGCCCTCATGGACCTCGCCGAAGACATCGTCCGCCCCCTCATGCCCCGCCAACAAGTCATCGACCGCGCCGGACTCCTGCTCGGCTACGCCGGGGTCTACGGCAGCTTCCTCCTCCACGCCGAACGCGCCGCCCAACGCTACAACGTCCCCATCGCCGACATCCTCCTCGAACTCGGCGCCCGCCAAGTCGTCGGCGGCCAAGAAGACATGATCATCGACGTCGCCCTCGAACTCGCCACCCAACACGCAGAAAGCGAACTCACCGACCCCGGAATGGAGACCCGATAATCCATGAGTGCTCTTGATGCGGATGCGCTGGCAGCCCGACTGATTGATGCGGCAGCGACGCGAACGGCGACGACTCCGCTCACCGATGACCATCCAGACCTGGACATTCCGACGGCGTATTCGATCCAGGACGCGGTCGTGCGGGCCCGGGTGGGTGCTGGAGCGACGATCGCTGGAGCGAAACTGGGGCTGACCAGCGTGGCGAAGCAGCAGCAGATGAATGTCGACTCCCCGCTGTATGGCTTCCTCACCGACGACATGCTGATCGACACGGGCACGGACCTGCAGTGCAGCAACTACATCCAGCCGCGCTGCGAGCCGGAGATCGCGTTCCTGCTCGGCCGGGACCTGCACGGCTCGGATATCTCCGCTGCCCACGTCATCGCCGCATCCGACCTCGTCTTTCCCGCAATCGACGTGTTGGATTCCCGGTTCTCGGGCTACAAATTCACCCTGCCCGACGTCGTCGCCGACAACTCCTCCTGCGCAGGGTTCACCCTGGGAGGCATGGGCATCTCGCCGGTCGGCCTCGACCTAAGCCTGACGGGGTGCGCTTTCTACAAGAACGGCCGGCTCGTGGCGACCGCGAGCGGTGCGGCCGTGCTCGGCCATCCCGCTGCAGCCGTGGCGTGGTTGGTGCGCGAATTGTCCACCCGGGATCGGGGTTTGAGTGCGGGCCAGGTGGTCCTCGCCGGCTCGATGACGGAGGCGATTGCCGTCGCCCCCGGTGACACCGTGACCAGTCGCATCGACCACATGGGTTCGGTCACCCTCGCCTGCGTATAACCATCGAAAGGAGTCACCATGCCCATGATCCAGGTCACGATGCTCGAGGGCAGGACCGTCGAGCAGAAGCACGAGTTGATGCGCCGACTGACTGAAGCGACAGCTGAGGTGCTCGGTGGTGATCCGCAGAGAGTCCGAGTGGCGCTATACGAAGTCTCACCGGATGAGTGGGCCATCGGCGGGGAGCCGGTATCGAAGTTGCGACCGAACGGCTGACCGAACCCATGCCGTGGCACAGAGCGCTCCCCTTCGATGAGCTCACCGACGACACAGCGGTCCGGGTTGATCTCGATCAGCGCGCGGTCCTCATCGCCCTGGTCGACGATCAGGTCCACGCCATCACCGACGTGTGCCCACACCGGGGCGCATCGCTGAGCGAGGGGATTCTCCGCGATGGGTGCATCACGTGTCCGTCCCATCTGTGGCGTTTCAGTGTCGTGGACGGCCAGAAGCAGGGCGATCCGCGTACCCGGCTGGCGGTGTACCCCACTCGGATCATCGCGTCATGGGTCGAGGTCGATCTCCCCCCTCAGGAACCGAAGCGCTCACTGCGAGAAACACTGCTCGCCCACGCCCGAGGCGAATCTCTCGCGTCGGATTCAGGCCAAGGGATGATGTGATGACGACACACCAGCGGGGTCTCTTACTCGATGTCGGGGTCGTGTTCTTCAAATCCGCGTGGGAGATCGCCGATGACTACGAGCGGCTGCGGGGGTTGCCGGCGGGAACTGTTCAAGGCCGCGGTCCCTTCGATCCCGACGGGGATGAACGCTGGCAGCGCTATCTCTCCGGAGAGTTGAACGAACGCGACTATTGGCTGACATTCGCGAAGAACGCGGAGGAGCGCGGCGCTCCTCTCGACGGGCATCCGACCCTCATGCGCGCGATGTTCCAGACTCCGGGTGTCGAGCCGATTCGCGCCGAGGGGCTGGACCTGGCGCGACGGGTTCATCAGGCAGGCCGTCGACTCGGCATCCTCACCAATGAACTCATGGACTTCCAGGGCCGGGAGTGGGTGGAGGCCCAGCCATGGTTCGAATGGTTCGACATCGTGATCGATTCCAGCGAACTCGGCATCCGCAAGCCCGACCCGCGTGCCTACGAGGCGGCTATCGACGCCATGGGCATGCCCGCTGATCGGATCGTGTTCATCGACGATAACCCGGTGTACGCAAAGGGTGGCACCGAGAGCGGCATGCTGAGCATCCTGCTCGACGTTCGAGATCCCGAAGCTGCGTACGCAGAGGCCGAGGAGCTCCTCGACCTTCGCTAGACCTCGGGCAGTCCTCGGTAGACGCCGTTCAGGCCTTGTCGATTTGCATGATGACGGCCTTCGGCTCGGTGAAGAACTCCCGGCTGAAATTGCCGCCCTCGCGACCCACGCCTGAATCACCGACGCCGCCGAAGGGTGCCCGGAGGTCACGGATGAAGAAGCAGTTCACCCAGACGGTCCCGGCATCCAATCGGGCTGACACTCTGTGTGCGCGAGACAGGTTCTCCGTGAACACCATCGCGTTGAGGCCGTAGCGAGTGTCGTTCGCCAGCGCAATCGCCTCCTCCTCGGTGTCGAATCGCGTCGCGACGGTCACCGGCCCGAAGATCTCCTCTTTCACCACGCGCGCATCTGCAGGCGCATCGGTGATGATCGTCGGCTGCACACCCCAGCCTTCGCCGAGACCGCCGGTGAGCACCCGACCGCCGCCGAGGGCCTCACTGCCGAGATATCCCGATACCTTGGTGAAGTGCTCCTCGCTCGCGAGGGCCGGGGAGAATTCCGTCGCCGGATCCTTCGGGTCGCCGATCACCAGCGCTTCCGCTGCCGCCTTGTAGCGAGTGATGAAGTCCTCGTAGATGCCGTTCTGCACATAGAGGCGACTTCCCGCGAGGCACACCTGACCGGCGTTGCGGAAGATCGCCTGCACCGCCCAGTGCACCGCGTTGTCGAGGTCGGCGTCGTCGAAGATGATGTTCGCGCCCTTACCGCCGAGTTCCAGGCTGACCGGGGTGAGGTTGCGCGCGGCGACGCCGCTGATGATCTTTCCGGTCCCGGACTCCCCCGTGAAGGTGATCCGATCGACGTCGGGATTCTCCGTCAGCGCCGAGCCGGCTGAGTCCGGTCCGTAGCCGTGCAGCACGTTGAGTACCCCGGGCGGGAAGCCTGCCTCGATCGCCAGGCGCGCCAGAATTGTCGCCGACACCGGGGTGTCCTCCGCCGGCTTCCACACCACCGTGTTGCCCCAGGCCAGCGCCGGCATGACCTTCCAGGTGCCGAGCATGAGCGGGAAGTTCCACGGCGAGATCGCCGCTGCCACGCCCACGGGCTCCCAGCGCAGATAGGCGTGATGTCCAGAATCCATGGGGAATGCCTCGGCGGTGGACATCCGCGCATGATCAGCGAAGAAGCGGACGTTCAACTCCGAGCGCGTGACATCGTGATGCGACTGCGTGATCGGCTTCGCCATGTCACGGGTGTCGGCCATGGCGAGTTCCTCGGCATGCTCCACCATGAGATCAGCGAGCCGGTGCATGAGCTGTTGACGCTTCTCGTATCCCATCCGCGGCCAGGGCCCCTCATCAAAGGCCCGTCGTGCCGCGGCTACAGCCGCATCGGCCTCGGCCTTCCCGCCGCAGGCGATGACCGCCCAGGGCTCGCGGGTGTAGGGGTCGATGTCGAGCATGGTCGAGCCGTCGAAGGAGGGCACCTCCTCGCCATAGATGATGTGACCGAAGAAGGGCAAGGAATCCGCGGCGGTGTTCATGGAGTGCAGTCTGACGCTTGCGTCCCCCTCAGTGGAATACCTCGAGCCAAGTGTCCCGCAGAACAGAACCTCTTGTTCAGTCGAAGAACGGCGGGGCGGTCCGTGTTCGCTTGATCTCGAAGAATCCCGGAGTGCTGGCCACCAGCAGGCAGCCGTCCCACAGACGTCCAGCTGCCTCCCCCTTCGGCACCGGAGTGACGACCGGACCGAAGAAGGCGGTAAGACCAGCCGAGCCCGGAAAAGCGATCACGGGAGTGCCGACATCGTCACCCACCAGGTCCATTGCCTGGGCATGGCTCGCGCGCAGCCGTTCATCCTCAGCATCCGTCGTCGCTGCCGCCAGCAGCGAATCGGGCAGGCCCAGAGCCTCGATTGCTCCTCGGACCGCCCCATCGAAGTCTTCCCCGCCGGGGTGGATGCGGGTGCCGATCTCGGTATAGAGCGGCCCCACGATGCCCTCACCCTCGAGGTCAGCCGCAGCCATGACCACGCGCACCGGACCCCAAGCCTTCGCCATCAACTGCGCGTACTGCTCGGGGATGTCCCGACCCTCATTCAAGACCGCCAGGCTCATGACATGCCAGCGGACCTCTACCGGCCGCACCATCTCGACCTCCAGCATCCATCGCGAGGTCAACCAGGCCCAGGGACAGATCGGATCGAACCAGAAATCAACCGGCACGACCGCCGAATCCGATGCGCTCACACCTCGACGCTACCGCCTCAGGCTGAAGCATCATCATCCCCGTGCCAGGATGGCCCGGTGCCTGCTAGCGAGAATCTCACCCGCGCCGAAGCCGCCCAGCGATCCACCCTCGTCCAGGTCGACGGATACGACGTCGATCTCGACCTGACGACGGGACCGGACACCTTCACCTCGATCACCACGGTGGTGTTCACCTGCCACGAGCCCGGTGCCGACACCTGGATCGATCTCATCGCCCCCGAGGTCGAGTCGATCACCCTGAACGGCCGCGCCCTCGACCCCGCGACGCATTTCGATGGTGCCCGGATCACGCTCACCGATCTCGAGCCGGCGAACGCCCTCGTCATCCGCGCCAAGTGCGCCTACATGCGCACCGGTGAGGGTCTGCACCGTTTCGTCGACCCGGTCGACGATGAGGTCTACCTGTACACGCAGTTCGAATCCGCCGATGCGCGCCGGATGTACGCCTGCTTCGAGCAGCCCGATCTCAAGGCGCCGTTCACCCTCCATGTCACCGCACCGGACCACTGGCAGGTCGTGAGCAATGCACCCACGCCCGAACCGGTCAGCCTCGGCCAGGGTGCCGCTCGCTGGGACTTTGCGACAACTCCACGCATGTCGACCTACATCACCGCGCTTGTCGCCGGTCCCTACTACGCCGTACGCGACTCCTACACCGGCGAGTTCGGGACCTATCCCCTCGGCATCTTCTGTCGTTCCTCACTCGCCGAGCACCTCGACGCCGATGACATCTTCGATCTCACGAAGGCCGGCTTCGCCTTCTTCGAGAACCTCTTCGGCATCGGCTACCCCTTCGGGAAGTACGACCAGCTCTTCGTTCCCGAGTTCAATGCAGGCGCCATGGAGAACGCAGGATGCGTAACGTTCCTGGAGGACTATGTCTTCCGCAGCCGGGTCACCGACGCGGCGTATGAGCAGCGAGCGAACACGATCCTGCACGAGATGGCCCACATGTGGTTCGGCGATCTGGTCACCATGTCGTGGTGGGATGACCTCTGGCTCAACGAATCGTTCGCAGAGTGGGCCGCGCACCACGCGAATGTCCATGCCACGCGCTTCACCGACGCATGGACCACGTTCTCCAACCTGCGCAAGGCATGGGCCTATCGCCAGGATCAACTTCCCTCGACGCATCCCATCGCTGCCGACATGGTCGATTTGGACTCCGTCCGGGTGAACTTCGACGGCATCACCTATGCGAAGGGCGCATCAGCGTTGCGCCAACTCGTCGCCTGGGTCGGCGAGGAGGAGTTCATTACCGGGCTCATCGCCTACTTCACCAAGCATGCGTGGGGAAACACTCGCCTGAAGGATCTCCTCGTCGAACTCGAGGCCGCATCCGGTCGCGATCTGAGTGAGTGGACCCATGAATGGCTGCAGACCTCGGGGGTGAACTTGCTCACCCCCGAGATCGCGATCGGTGATGACGGCACCTACACCAGCGTGGCGATCATCCAGCAGCCACCGGCGAGCCCGGAGGGGGTTGCACCCACTCTGCGTTCGCATCGAGTTGCTCTCGGTCTCTATGACCGCACCCCGGAGGGGCTGCGCAGGCGCGATCGCATCGAACTCGATGTCGTGGGCGAACGCACCGAGGTCCCCGCGCTCTCCGGAGTCCGCCAGCCGGATCTGCTGCTCGTCAATGACGACGACCTCACCTTCGCGAAGGTCCGCCTCGATGACCGCTCGTGGCAGACCGCCGTCGCAGACCTCGGTGACCTCGATGATTCACTCGCCCGCGCTCTCATCTGGGGTGCCGCCTGGGATATGACGCGCGACGGAGAGGTGGCTACCGGGGATTACCTCGATCTGGTGATCGCCGGCATTCCGCGCGAGGTCGAGATCAGCGTCGTTCAGCAGACCCTTCGCCAGATCCGCATGGCCATCGATCTGTATGCGACCCCGGAGAACCGGGATGGCTACCTGCTCCGCCTCGCGAATGCTCTCGAGGGATGGATGACCGAAGCCGAACCGGGCTCGGATCGGCAGTTGGCGTTCGTTCGATCCTTCGCCTCCAGCGCGAGCACTGCCGAGCACCTCGACATCGTCGACGGCCTGCTGTCCGGGGAGTACGTGCTCGAGGGATTGAGCGTCGATGCCGACCTGAGGTGGAGCCTGCTGCAGCGCCTTGCTGCGACAGGACGAGCGGAACTCGATCGGATCGAGACCGAGCTCACCCGCGACGACACCGCCACCGGTCGCCGTCAGGCCGCCCAGGCACGCGCCGCACGTCCCACCCCCGAAGCGAAGGAACTCGCGTGGACGGATGCGATGGAGCGCACCGATCTGCCGAACGCAATGCTCGGCGCCACCATTGCCGGCTTCGTCCAACCCGACCAGGTCGCCCTGCTCGAGCCTTTCCGCCAGCGCTTCTTCGACGAGGTCGTCGCGGCCTGGGACCGTCAGACGATGGAGATGGGCCAGACCATCGCAATGGGCCTGTATCCCGTGCTCCTCGTCGATGACACCACGATCGCGGCCACCGATGCGTTCCTCGCCCGCACCGATCTGAATGCAGCACTGCGCCGACTGGTCGAGGAAGGGCGCGACAGCGTGTTGCGCGCGATGCGCGCCCGGGCAACCGACTCCGCGAGCTAACCGCAGCTCAGGGCTGGTCGATCCACTCGACCTTGACCCGGCGTCCCTGCTCACCGAGGACCGCGAGGCCATCGCGGACACCGCCGGCAAGATCGCCTGCAGTGAAGGATGATGTCATCGACATCGCCGCGAGCGCGCAGGCTCGATCATCGAGGGCGATGCGCGCTTGTCGGCCGGTCACGATCTGCAGCGCACGGGCGGCCGGGTCGACAGCAATGAGCACGGTGTAGTCGGGATTGGTCAACTCCGCATGCAGTTTCTCCGCCCCGACCCGTCCATCCGACCACGGGCCGAGATAGAGGCTGAACGCGAGACCCGACTGCTCCTCGGCCACGCGAAGCGCGCGTTCGACCTCGGCGCGCTGTCCGGGACTCAACACCTCACCAGCGGGCACTGGTTCCTCCGGGCTCGGTGGACTCCGATGACCCCGCCGTCAGTTCTCCTCCCGGGCTGACCGGTGGGGACATGCTGGCCGCGGGACTGCTCAGCCAGGCTGGCTCCGCGGAATAGTCCCCGGTGGTGCGCCCCGAACGAGTCCATGAGGCGCCGTACACCGCCAGGATCACCACGGCGTAGACCGCCAGTGGGATGGCCACGAATAATCCGAGGAGCACCAGGGGACTCCACGGCCACGGGGCCTGGAGTCCATCGAGGCCGGGCTGGATCATGGCAAGGAGGGCGCTGGGCTCCAAAACTGTCACATCCTCACCTTAGTAGACGCCACTCTCGGTCGACACCGTCATATCTCAGTCGACACCGTCATCGCCGTCAGCACGTACGGCGTCGACGATTCGGTGCAACAGGTCCGCTTCAACCACGTCCTCGAGAGCGACCGGGTTGCCCTCGGCATCAGCGAGGGGAATCCGCCAGTTCGGGTACTCCTGGTCGGTTCCCGGCTGATTTTGGGCCCGGACATCGCCCACGACATCGGGTAGCGCGACTCCGATGAGCCGAGCGGGTGAGGCCGCGACAAGACGGTGCAGCGCGACCACCCAGTCCGTCACATCCTCATCGGTCGAATCGTCACCATCGAGCAGGCCACGCTGCACCAGCACCTCGCCCCACTCCGCCCGCTCGATCTCGGCGGCCCGCGCCTCCTCCTCGAGGGATCGGGAGAGCAGTCCGAGGTCATGTCGCAACGCCACATGTGCCCCGGCGAGATAGCCGGCCGTCGGCGGCAGGTCATGCACGGTGACGCTCGCGAGCACCTCGCTGCGCCATGTCTCCGGGGCACGGATCATCCCGGTCTCATCCCGCTCGAACCACAGAATGCTCGTCCCCAACAGTCCACGACGAGCGAGGACGTCCGCCACCCACGGCTCGACGGTGCCGAGGTCCTCACCGATGATCACCGCACCCGCGCGATGCGCCTCGAGAGCGAGGATGCCGATGAGTGCCTCGTGATCGAAGGCGACGTAGGTTCCCTCGTGAGCGGGGCGCCCTCGGGGAATCCACCACATTCGGAACAGGCCCAGCACATGGTCGATCCGCAGCCCCCCGGCATGTCGAAGCAGCGTGCGCAGCATGTCCCGATACGGAATGAACGCGGCGTCCGCGAGCGCATCGGGTCGCCACGGGGGTTGCGCCCAGTCCTGCCCCATCTGGTTGTACATGTCCGGGGGCGCACCGACGCTCACGCCCTGCGCCAATACATCCTGCAGAGCCCACGCGTCGGCACCATCGAAGGTGGCTCCGACCGCGAGATCGTGCACGATGCCGATCGGCATGCCGACACCGGTCGCTGCCGCTTGGGAGTGCTCGAGTTGCTCATCGAGCAACCACTGCATCCACAGATGACGTTCGACATCATCGGCGTTGCGACTGCGCCACTTAGCCACCTCGGCAGATCGTGGATGTTGAAGTCCCTCAGGCCATTCACGCCATTGCGCGCCGTGCCGCTCCGCGATCGCCGCCCACGTGCAGGCATCGACGAGCCCATTGCCCTGCTGGGCGACGAATGCGTCATAGGAGGCCTGACGACCCGGGGTCAGCGGAACGGTCCGCACGATGTCGAGTGCGGCCCGTTTTGCCGCCCACGTCGTATCACGGTCGAGCAATCCCTCACTCGCGCCCAGAATCGGCTTTGCCAAGCGACGGATGGACTTGACCTGCCCGGGCTTGAGATAGCCGAACTCACCGATCTCCTCGATGCGCAGATAGATCGGGTTGGCGAAACGACGGGAGGAGGGCAGGTAGGGAGACGGCGCCATGGGTGACACCGGGGTCGGAGCGTGCAGGGGGTTCACCAGCACGAAGTCGGCGCCGAGGTCGTGGGCGCTCCATGTCGCCAGGTCGGTGAGATCCGAGAGATCCCCGATGCCCCAGGACCGCCGTGAGCGAAGGGAATACAACTGGGTCATGAAGCCCCACATCCGACCCCGTCCCGCCAATCCGGGGGGATCGAGGCGAGCAGGGGTGACGACGAGGGGCGATTCCTCGATGCGATCGGTCAGGTGCGCACGCACGGTGTGCCACCCCAGCGGGAGATCACCCGGGATGACGAAGCTCGCTTCGCCGATGAGCGCGCCATCGATCTCGCGAGGCTCGACCAGGTTTTCCGCCTGTGCCAGTTCGCGGACCGACCCATCCTCGAGCAGGACGTCGAGACGAACCTGAGCCCCATGCGGCACGTGCGCCCAGATGGTGCGCCACTCCCCCGAGATCGTGACGTACACAGGCGGGAGGGTTCGCCGCCAATCTCGCAGACGTAGGTCCTCCAGAGAGCGCGCGATGGTCTCCTCGTCGGTCGGGTCAGCGCCGAGGGCTC
>CAZVCZ010000027.1:0-17451 GCA_964626275.1 uncultured Bifidobacteriaceae bacterium
TGATGTAGATGCCATTGCGCTCGGTGAAGATGAAGCGCTTCATCTTGGGGTTCCAGCGGCGGGTCTGGTGACCGAAGTGGACACCGCTCTCCAGCAACTGGCGCATCGTGACGACGGCCATGCGTTTCTCCTTGCCGGTGGACGGCATGCGCCCACGCTCTTCGCGCAGTCCCGGACCTCCGAGACCGCTGATCGGTTCATGCCCGCATCGGGTGATGCGCGCCCTGGTGACCGGTGAACGCCTGCTCTCGCACACTCCGAGACCGATGGCGAACCAGGAGTCAGGGGGCAAGTCCCCGGTCTCGTGGTCCGGTCACGCGATGTACTCCAGGCCTGATGGCCTGCAGCCAGCTCACCAGCATAGCCGGACAGACCCGGGTGCCCTCCCCCGCCACCTGATCGCCGCTCTATCCCCAGGCACGCACCTCCCCCTTTCCTCGGCCCCAGGATCGGTCCACCGTGTGGGCCATGTCGCTGTCGATGTGGGCCCCGCTCCTGACACTCCTGCTCGCGACCGCCCCTCCCCCTGTCGGCGCTGAGCAGGACCCGGGTCTCCATGCGGCGACCGCGCCGGGGCTGGCCGTCGAGGCGATGGCCAGCCCCCGGTGGCGCCCTCCACTGTCGGGGACGCTGGTGATCTCCCGCCCCTTCCAGCCCCCGCCTCAGCGCTGGCAGGCCGGGCACCGCGGCGTGGATCTGCGGGCCACCCAACGCTCCCGGGTCAGCGCCGCCGGGGCCGGTGTCATCGTCTTCGCCGGCCGCCTTGCCGGTCGCGGTGTTGTGAGCATCGAGCACGCCCCGGGAGTCCGTACGACGTATGAGCCGCTGCGTGTTCGGGTCCGAGCAGGCGAGACGGTCCGCGCGGGCGCTCTCATCGGGTGGGTCCAGCCCGACTCCCGTCACACCGGGGCCCTGCACTGGGGCTTGAGGGTGCGTGATCGGTACGTCGACCCGATGCTCCTGCTGCGTTCATCGATTGTCTTGAAGCCAGCGCAGCCGGCTTCGCTCACGCGCGCGGATGGGCCTGATCGATCGCCGCGCGCAGCCGATCCACCGACACATGCGTGTAGATCTGGGTGGAACCCAGCGATGCGTGGCCGAGCATCTCCTGCACAGCCCGCAGGTCCGCCCCGCCCTCGAGCACATGGGTCGCCGCCGAATGTCGCAGGCTGTGCGGGCTGATCCTCGATCCGGGAATCGCACGTCTAGCCGCCTCGTCGACGACAGTGCGCACCGCCCTCGCATCGATCCGCCCACCCCGCACACCGAGGAACAGGGCCGATGCCGAATGGGGCGCCAGTAGTTGGGGGCGCGCCTCATCGCACCATCGAGCCAGGGCCGATGCCGCGGGAATACCGAAGGGGACGATGCGCTCCTTGGCTCCCTTTCCCATGACCCGCAGTGTTCGGCGCTCTCGATCGACATCCCCGAGATCACAGGCGACGAGTTCTCCCACGCGTATGCCCGTGCCATAGAGCACCTCGATGATGGCGTGGTCCCGCACGGCGACCGGGTTCCCGTCCTCGGCGGCATGGGCGGTGTCGACGAGCAGGGTGTCAGCCTCGGACCTGGTCAACACCGTGGGCAATCCACGGTGCAGGCGCGGGCTGGCCAACCGGGCGCCGACGTCGGTCGGCGCCATCCCTCGTTCGTGTATCCATCGGGTGAAGCCGCGGGCGGCAGCCGAACGCCGTGCCAGCGATGCCCGTGACGCACCGCTGTCGGTCTGCGTTGCCAGCCAGCCCCTCAACAGGGTGAGGTCCAGATCCACCGGATCGGTCACCCCGCGGGTGGCCGCGTAGGCGAGCAGATCCTCGATATCCCCCTGGTAGGCCCGCACCGTATGAGTGCTTCGACCCTGTTGGCCGGCGAGATGCACGCACCATCGCTCGAGCGCATCCGCGCTTCGAGGTGGCAATGACGATGCCCGCATCGATCCATCGTGACGCGTGCCGCCATGAGTTCTCGACAGGGCGCGCCGATCTTCCGATCAGTCGGGCGTGCGTCGCCAGCCGTCACCGCTCCTGCGGGCAAGGCCCGCCGACTCCAGCAATCCCACGGCGACGAGGACCTCCGTCGGTGGCATGCCGGTGCGCGCCGATAGTCGCTGCAGCGGTGTCGCACGACGCGGACTGAGGACGGCGAGTACGCGCCCTTCTCGGGTCTGGTCACCTGGCGCCATCGCCCCTCTCCGACTCGGCGTCGATTCCGGCATCCCTGATACGTCCGGGAGTGAATCTCCGACACCCTCCACATCGCTCCCGTCCTCATCGAATCTGGTGAGCATCGCCTCCACGTCATCGGCGTCAGTGACGAGGATCGCCTCCTGATCCCGCAGTAGGTCGTGGCAGCCCGCCGACATCGCCGAGGTCACCGGACCGGGGAAGGCCATGACCGGACGCAGGAGCGTGGATGCCTCACGTGCTGTGGTTCGACTGCCGGAACGGGAGGCGGCCTCGACGACCACGGTGCCTCGGGTGAGTGCGGCGATAAGACGATTCCGCAACAGGAATCGTTGGCGAAGCGCTGCCGCACCCGGGGCGGCCTCGCTGATGAGAGCGCCCGAGCCCACCATGCGGCTCAGCAGTGGCTCATGCGAGCGCGGGTAGGCATTGTCGACCCCGCCCGCGAGGACGCAGGCCGAGGCGCCGCCCGCATCGAGTGCGCCTCGGTGGGCGGCCGCGTCGATGCCGAAGGCGCCACCGGACACCACCAGCCAGCCCCGATCCGCCAGCGCCGACGCCACGGAGCGGGCCAGCATCTCGCCATACGACGTCGCCGATCGCGCGCCGACGATTGAGACCGATCGCACGAGCAGCAATCGAAGATTGGCCTCACCACGCACCCACAGAGCCAACGGTGCTCGTGATCCGAGATCGTCGAGCTGGGTGGGCCACTGTGGGTCGCCGGGGATGACCAGGCGAGCCCCGCACACCTCGGCCGCCTGGACATCCCCCTCGATCGCCGAACGCACGTCCTGGGCTCCATCCGGCAGCCGTGAGCGCATCGAGGCCGCACCCCGCAGCAGACTCGACCCGCGCAGAATTGCGTCGGCCACCTCAGCGGCACCGCGTCGAGCCACCTCATCGACGACGCGGGTGTCCCCCGGTTCGCAGGTCCGGAGCAGCATCATGCGTGACGCGCGCTCCTCGTCGATCATGCCGCCCACCCCCAGGCTTCTCCGCGCAGGGACATCGCATAGCCGATGTCATCGCGACCTGGTCGATCCCGTCCCGCGAGGTCTGCCAGCGTCCAGGCCACTCGGAGAACTCGATCGGCACCGCGCAGGGTGAGAGCACCGGAATCGAAGGCATGGTGGAGCACCTGCTGCCCCTCGGTCGTCGGTGGATAGCGACGGCGCAGGGTCGGACCGGGCATCTCTCCATTCAGCCGGACCGCCATGCCATCGATGCGGCGCTCCGCGCGCCAACGATGTTCGGCTCTCTCGCGGGCAGCACGCACGCGCTCGGCCACCGGGGCGGATCTCTCGGCCTCGGCTTTGAGGTCGGCGACACTGGGGCGATCGAGGATCAGCCGCAGATCGATGCGATCGAGCACCGGACCCGAGAGCCGAGACGCGTATCGACGCCGCTGCGCGGGCGAGCAGGTGCAGTCGCGACCGCGCCCCATTCCGTGGCCGCACGGGCATGGATTCGCCGCGATCACCAGGTGGATTCCCGCGGGGAGCACCACGTTTATGTCCGCGCGATGCACCTCGATCTGCCCACGCTCCAGCGGCTGCCTCAACGCCTCGAGCACGCGTGAGTCGAATTCCGGTGCCTCATCCAGGAACAGCACCCCGTGATGGGCCAGCGTGATCGCACCGATGCGCACCTTTCCCGACGCACCGCCACCGGTGATGGAGACAGGAGAGGCACTGTGATGCGGAGCCTCGAACGGTGGCGTGCGGATCAAACCGGAGTCGATCCGCCGTCCTGCACTCGAGGCGATGGCGGTCACCTCGAGCGCCGCTTCATCGCCGAGGCGGGGCAACAACCCGGGCAGCCGCTCAGCGAGCAAGGTCTTGCCTACCCCCGGAGTGCCGATCATCGAGAGGTGATGCCCACCGGCAGCCGCGATCTCCAAGGCCTTGCGAGCCTCGTACTGCCCCCGAACATCGGCGAGATCGGGCGCAGTTGTGGCCGGTGGCGTGGACTCGCCATGCCCCGGCGGGTCCGGCCATGGTGCATCCCCACGTAGGGCATCGATGAGTTGTCGGAGGTGTGCGATTCCTACGACCTCGACCCCGGGGAGCAGCGCCGCCTCACCAGCGTTCGCCGCCGGCACGATGAGCCTGTCGATTCCGGCTTCGCGGGCCGCCAGGGCCGCAGCGATCACGCCGGGAACAGAGCGCACCGATCCATCGAGCCCCAACTCGCCGATGACCAGGCATCCCGCGACCGCAGCGGCGGGAACCTGATCGGTGTCGGCCAGGATCGAGATCGCCATCGCGAGGTCGAGGCTCGAACCGCGCTTATGCCACGACGCTGGAAGGAGCGCGATGGTGATCCGCGTGCGCGGCCATTCCGCCTCGGAGTTGACTACGGCCGCACGCACGCGCTCGCGGGCTTCATTCACCGCGCGCTCGGCGAGACCGACCAGGGTCACTCCGGGAATACCGCTGCTGACATCGGTCTCCACATCGACCAGACGTGCTTCGACTCCGATCAACACCGCACCACGGGTGCGCGCGACCATCAGGCCACGTCCCTGAGGTGTTCCAGGATCGGTTCGTCATTGCGCGGTTGCAGGATTCCGATCGCGTCGATGCGGATCGCAGCCGGATGAACTCCCCGCTCTCGGATCCATTCGAAGGCCAACCGATGCAGGCGACGCAACTTGATCGGCGTGATCGCCTGGATCGGATTGCCGAAGTCCTCCGTCGAGCGAGTCTTCACCTCGCAGATGACCAGCACGTCACCGTCGCGCGCGACGATGTCGATCTCCCCGATCCGGCAGCGATAGTTCCGTTCGAGAACGACCATTCCACTGCGGCGCAGGTAGTCCGCTGCCAGATCCTCACCGAACCGCCCGAGTGCATCCTTTGCACGCATACCCTCACCTCCGCCGACGAGAGTGGGTGAGTCGCCTCGTCAGGCACAGCCCGACACAGCAGGGTGGGGACAGTTGGTGTCCTAATCGCCCTGGGGATGAATCGAGGTCAGGCTAAAGCTGCGCCGGTGCTCTGGGCTGAGCCCACAGTCGCGCAGCGCGCGCCGATGCTCCTCGGAGCCGTAGCCAACATTGCGATCCCACCCGTAGTCCGGATGATGACCACTCAAGTCCCGCATGGTGTCGTCGCGAGCCACTTTCGCCACGATGCTCGCCGCTGCCACCGTGGAGCAGGTTCGATCCCCGCCTACATGTGCCATAACGCCGAATTCCGGCACGCTCGTGCCGAGCACCGGGCTGAGGAAGTCATGACTCCCGTCGAGCAGGATCGCGCCCGGCATGCGGTCGAGCGCGCTGAGGGCGCGTAGGGCCGCGCGCTGCATCGCCGCCATGATGCCGATCTCGTCGATCTCGGCCGCGCTCGCTTCTCCGAGAGCAACGTCGACCGCCCAGCGCCGAACGAGCGGCGCCAATCGCTCCCGGGCGGCTCGGCTGAGCTCCTTGCTGTCCCGGATACCTCGAGGTGCGGTCGGTGTCGTCCGATCGACGACGACAACCCCGATCGTCACCGGACCCGCGAGAGCTCCCCGGCCCACCTCGTCGATCCCGGCCACGCACTGCGCCCCGGCCGACAGCAGGGCACGTTCACGACGCAAGCTGGGCGCGATGGCCCGATGCCGAGGCGAAGCAGAGCGGTGACCCATCTCGTCCGTCGAGACGACTATCCGGCGGAACCGGTCTGGATCGACACCGGCCCGAGCCGGTCGAGCGGCCAGGCGATGAAGACGACGCGTCCCTCGATCGCGGACAGGGGAACCACTCCATTGCTGAGGTCGAGGTGATAGCGAGAGTCGCGGGCAACGGCGCGATCATCACCGAGGACGAAGACGTGCCCGTCCGGGACGACGACGTCGAAGAACACCTGATCCGTGGGGACGCCGGGCTTGAGATAGGGCTCGATGAGTGGCACACCATCGAGTTCGAGTCGCCCGTCGGCATCACAGCAGGCGATGCGCTGACCGCCGGTGGCGACCACCCGCAGGATCATGAGGTCCTCATCCGAGGGGGTGGCGAGGCCCAGGCGAGACAGCCCATTGCGCCACCATGAGGTCGAAGGTGACATCGAGGATGACGAATCGGCGGCATCGTCGCTCAGCGGCGACCACCCCACCGGGCCGCGGAAGGCGACAACCTCCCCTCTCGCCGCTCCCCCCAGTCGGGTCGGAAGGGCCGAGACGACCACTCGCTCACCGGACTGGAGCGTGTTCGCCATGGACCCATCGGTGATCGTTGCCGGGGCACCCAGGAACGTCCGGATGGCCAGGCTCGCCAGAAGAGCGACAAGGAGGATGACAACGATCTCGATGGCCCAGCGGAGAGGCCGCGGCATACCGCGCCACCATCCAGAGCTCGAGGGAGCAGCGTGGCGACCGCGAGGGGCGTCCTCGCGCTCATCCGCACCGACCGTGCCCGCCTCCGACGACTCATCCCAGGGCAGGCGACCGTGGAGGGTGCCGTCGAGTTCATCCCCCGTGCCGCTCACCGGGCGAGCCATGGCACCTCCTCGGGGACACCTCCAGCCGCCCGCGAAGCTGTCGTCGGGACCGTAGAGAAGGACTCGGGAATCGGCAGGAATTGAGCGCGATCGAGGGGCCACACGATGGCGAAGGCGCGCCCGATCACCCGATCGACCGGCACCATTCCGCCACCGGGATCGCCCAGATGCGCTCGGGAATCAGCGGACGCTGACCGGTGGTCACCCATCACCCAGAGTCGACCTTCGGGGACGAGGACATCGAAGTTCTGCTTGCTCGGTGGATTGCCCGGATAGAGATACTCGGATTCCTCGAGGGGTATGCCGTTGACCGTGATGGCGCCGTCGGCGTCACAGCACACCACCCTGTCTCCGCCGACGCCGATGACGCGCTTGATGAAGTCCCGATCGCTCGGCGGCGCAACTCCCACGATCTCACCGAGGAAGCGCACGACCTGACCGATCGGGCTCACCTCGGGCTCGACGCGTTCGCCGGAGATGAACGATCCGGTGCCGTCGAAGACGATGATGTCGCCGCGCTCGATCGGGCGCAGTCGGTAAACCACCTTGTTGACCAGGACTCGATCGCCGACCTGCAGCGTCGGCTCCATCGATCCGGACGGGATGTAGAACGCCTGGACCAGGAAGGTCTTGACCAGGAAGGCGACGAGGAACGCACCGATGATGAGCAGCGGAAATTCCAGCCAGCCCGGGATCGACCACCGTTTCGGGGCCTGTTCCTCGAGAATCGCGGACTCGGGGCCGGGCCCGGGAGCCTGCTCCGGGTGGCCGGTGTCCTCGCCGGGGCTTTCGCTCACGCGATCGACCCTAGACCGAGGTGCACAGCGATGGTGGTCACGACCCGCGCAGGCATTGGCGGCGACCTGTCCGCGTCGAGCCTGCGACGTAGGTCATCACGCCTCGGCGGGTGCGTTCTCGCGCTTCTCGCGGATCTTGGCGGCCTTGCCGCGCAGCCCACGCAGGTAGTACAGCTTGGCGCGGCGAACATCACCGCGGCTGACGACCTCGATCTTCTCGATGATGGGTGTGTGCACCGGGAAGGTGCGCTCCACGCCCACGCCGTAGGAGATCTTGCGGACGGTGAAGGTCTCGCGGATGCCGTCGCCGGAGCGGGCGATCACGACACCCTGGAAGACCTGGACGCGGGTCTTGTTGCCCTCGACCACGCGGACATGCACCTTGACGGTGTCTCCGGGGCGGAAGTCGGGGATGCCATCGCGCAATGAGCCGGCATCGAGATCGTCGAGGGTCTGCATGACTGTCTTCTTCCTGCAAGCGCCACAGGTCGCCCGCGATCTGAGTGGGGCTGGAGCGGGGTTGACCACGCCGTGGCCGACCCTGGGCTTCGGATCAGGATGCGTGTCCCCTGTGGCGGACGCACTCCTGGTCGCCGCGAAGCGACGAAGCCGACCAAGTGTGCCACACCCGTTCAGTCGGGAGCGTCACCGGAGTACAGATCAGGCCGCATGCGCTGGGTGCGGTGCTTCGCCTGCTCTAGTCGCCAGGCCGCGATCGCCGCATGATTCCCGCTCAGCAGGATGTCGGGGACCTCCAGATCCCGCCAGACCGGTGGCCGCGTGTAGACCGGGCCCTCCACGAGGGCCGACTCGCTCGCGGGGTCGTCGGTGGCGAGCGTGAAGGAGTCGTCCACCACACTGTCGGCATTGCCGACGACCCCGGGCAGGAGCCGAGTCACCGCCTCCACGATCACCAGCGCTGCCGCCTCGCCCCCCGCGAGGACGTAGTCGCCGATCCCCACTTCAGCCACCTCGACCTGCTGGGCGTAGTGCTGCATCACGCGGGCATCGATGCCTTCGTAACGGCCGCAGGCGATGACCAGGTGATCCCGGGTTGACCAGGATTGTGCGGTGGCCTGATCGAACCGTCGCCCCGAGGGGGTGGGCACGATGAGCAGCGACTGAGGGGTGAGGAGGCGGTCCAGCATGATCCCCCAGGGTTCCGGGGACATCACCATGCCCGGCCCGCCGCCATAGGGTTCGTCGTCCACACTGCGATGTCGTCCGGTCGCGGCATCGCGCAGTTCATGGACGTCGATCGTCACCAATCCGTCGTCACGCGCCTTGCCCACCAGCGACAACTGCAGCGGGGAGAGGTAGTCGGGGAAGATGGACACGATGTCGATGCGCACAGAACTCGACCCCTCTAACCCCTGGACCCGGATCCGTCCGACTTCTCCGAACCGTCCGGGCTCTCGGCCTCGATCAAGCCCGGGGGCGGAGTCACCGTGATGCGTCGGGTGTTGATGTCGATACCCGGCACGAATTCGTGGACGAGCGGGAGCAACCAGGACGATCCCTGGTCCGGGACGATCGAAAGAAGATCCTGGCCCGGAAGGTGGATGACCTCGTCGACCACTCCGAGATCGGTCCCGGTCGCGTCGATCACCCGGCACCCGATCAGGTCCGAGTCGTAGTAGTCCTCCTCGTCAGCCGGAGCCTCGCCAGGCAGGCGGTCGACCTCGAGGATCGTGCCGCGCAGGGCCTCTGCCTGGCTGCGATCCATGACACCTTCGAAGCCCACCAGCAGACCCCCGCCATGCGGGCGTGCGGTCTCCACCGTGAGAGACGATCCCGTGGAGGTCAGCAGGGTCGCGCCAGGAGCGAACCGCTCCTCAGGTTCATCGGTGCGCACCTCGACGGTGACCTCACCGCGAATCCCGTGGGCTTTGCCGATGCGGCCGACCACGACGCGCATGGGAGCGGTGTCGCTCAGCGCTCGTTCTCGTCGAGGAAGTCCACCCGCACAGCTCGGCCACCATTCAGGGCCGTCACCACCGTGCGCAGCGCGCCGGCAGTGCGTCCGGAACGTCCGATGACCCGACCCATATCGTCGGGATGGACACGCACCGCGAGCGTGGTTCCCCTGCGAGAGGACTTCTCCCGGACGTCGACATCGTCGGGGTTGTCCACGATGCCGCGCACGAGATGACCGAGGGCCTCCTCGAGCACGTCCTAGCCCTCGGCCTTCGGCTGATCACCCTCGGCCGCCGCCTCAGCGGCGACATCTGCATCCCCGGCCGCGTCGGCAATGGCCTCGGCCTCGGCGACAACCTCTGCCTCGGCGGCAGCTTCAGCAGCAGCCTCGACCGCAACCTCGGCGACCACCTCGGCGACGGCCTCGTCTACGACGTCGGCAGGCGCATCCGCCTTGGCCTGCGGTGTCTCCTTGGGGGTGAGGACCGGGGTCTTGGGCTCATCGGCAGCCTCGGCGGCAGCCTTCTCATAGGCGGCCGAGCGCGATGGCTTCTCGGGGGCCACCTCGAGGGTGCCTTCCGCCCCGGGGAGGCCCTTGAACTTCTGCCAGTCCCCGGTCACCTTGAGCAGCGCGAGAACCGCCTCGGTCGGCTGTGCGCCGACGCCGAGCCAGTGCTGCACCCGATCGGAATCGATGCGGATCAGGCTGGGGTTCTCCAGCGGCTGATAGATGCCGATCTCCTCGATGGCACGGCCATCGCGGCGCTTGCGGGCATCAGCGATGATGACGCGGTACTGGGGTGCGTGGATCTTGCCCACGCGCTTGAGCTTGATCTTGACGGCCACGTGCTGTGGTGCTCCTCGTTAGTTGGTTCGGCTGGCACCGCCGCGAGCACGTGGGGCGTGCTGGTGCGTGGTGGGCCTGATCATCGGCCGGTCGGGTGGTGAGAGGGGCCGCCCACCGGCATGACCGGCCCAGTGTGCCAGATGCCGCAGGGTGCGGCGCAGGCCGGGCGGTCTAGCCGAGCAACTTGCGGATGTCCTCGGGCAGTTCGAGGTCGGCGGGATCCATCACCGCCGGGGGTGCCTCCGCCGCAGCGGGCGCCTCGAGGGCTGCTCGCTCCTGTGCCGCCCGCTTCGCCGGATTCCCACTGCGCGACTTCTTGCCCTTCGGCTGCGTGCGACCCGAGCGGCCCTTCGATTTCTTTCCGCCTCCCCCACCCGGCATCCCCGGCATCCCCGGCATTCCCGGCATCCCCGCCATGCCGCCCTTGCCCCCGCGCATGCTGCGCATCATCTTCTGGGCCTCAGCGAACCGCTCCACGAGGGAGTTCACATCCGAGACCTGGGTGCCGGAGCCCTTGGCGATTCGAGCGCGCCGGGATCCGTTGAGGATCTTCGGGTCGGCCCGTTCGGCGGGGGTCATCGACTGGATGATCGCCGCGACCCGATCGAGTTCTCGCTCATCGAGGTTGTCGAGTTGGGCCTTGGCCTCCCCCATGCCCGGCAGCATGCCCAGCAACTTGCCGAAGGAGCCCATCTTCTTCACGGCCTGCATCTGGGATAGGAAGTCCTCGAGGGTGAAGTCCTCGCCCGAACTGACCTTGCGGGCCATCTTCTCGGCCTGCTCGGTGTCGAAGGCACGCTCGGCCTGCTCGATCAGGGTGAGCATGTCGCCCATGTCGAGGATCCGCGACGCCATGCGGTCGGGATGGAAGGTCTCGAAGTCCTCGAGCTTCTCGCCGGTCGAGGCGAAGAGGATCGGCCGGTCGGTCACCGTGACGATGGACAGCGCTGCACCGCCGCGAGCGTCACCGTCCAACTTGGTGAGCACGACTCCGTCGAATCCGACGCCGGTGGCGAATTCCTCGGCCGTGCGGACGGCATCCTGTCCGATCATCGCGTCCACGACGAGGAGAACCTCATCGGGATTGACGGCGTCTCGCACCCCGCGGAGCTGCTGCATCAACTCCGCGTCGATGGCCAGTCGCCCTGCCGTGTCAACGATCACGATGTCGTGCAGGGTGCGCTCCGCGTGGTGGAGCGAATCACGCGCCACCTCGACAGGGTCCCCGATACCGTTGCCGGGCTGCGGAGCGTAGACGTCGACACCGGCTCGGTCACCGACGACCTGCAACTGGTCGACCGCGTTGGGCCGCTGCAGGTCCGCCGCGACGAGGAGGGGGGTGTGCCCGGTCTGCTTGAGATGGTGCGCAAGCTTGCCCGCGAGGGTCGTCTTGCCAGCACCCTGGAGACCGGCGAGCAGGATCACCGTCGGCGGAGTCTTGGCGAACCGCAGTCGGCGAGTGTCACCACCGAGGATGGCAATGAGCTGCTCGTGCACGATCTTGACGACCTGTTGGCCGGGATTGAGCGCCCCGGACACCTCGGCGGACAGGGCCCTTTCGCGCACCGCTGTGGTGAACGCTCGCACCACCGGAAGCGCGACGTCGGCGTCGAGCAGGGCGATGCGGATCTCGCGGAGGGTCTGCTCGATGTCCGCCTCGGACAGTCGCCCCTTGCCCCTGAGGCCCTTGAACGTCGAGGCAAGGCGATCGGAGAGCGAAGCGAACATCACTCCAGACTAGTCCCCGGCGCTGTGCAACGTCGCGAGCACCGTGGTCCGCACCGCGGCCAGGTGGTCCTCTCCCAGCGTTCCTCCATCCGGACGCCGAAGGTAGAACACATCGACAACCTCCGAGCCGAGGGTGGACACGCGCGCCGAGGTGACATACGCCCCCGCTGCGGCCAATGCGGAGCCGATCCGGTGGAGCAGCGCCGGTTCGTCGTGAGCGCGCACCTCAAGGACGTCGTACCGCGCACTGGCATCCGGGATGATTTCCACCCAGGCGGTCACCGCTGGCTCTGCCGTGGCGGACTGTCTCTCGGCGAGTTTGCGGGACACGTCGAGATCGCCGGAGAGGGCCCGAACGAGGTCATCCCGTAGCCGCTCAAGCGGCGGCGGTTCCCCATAGAGCGGTGTGACTCGCCATCGGCTGAGAACCCGTTCACCGTGGGAGGTCGAGTCCGCGCTACGCACCTGGAGTCGGTGAAGAGCGAGTACCCCGGCCACCGTCGCCAGGAGTCCCAGTCGATCATCGGCCACGATCGTGAGGTCGCATTCACCGTCGCTGTCCGCCGGCTCCAGCAAGACATCGATTCCCGGTCGCTCCAGGAGTTCGGCTTCCGCTGAACTCAATTCGGCGTCCACTACCTCGTCCGCTGAAGGCACCGCTGTGCCGAGGAGCACGGCGTGAACCCGGCGTACCAGCGTGTCGATGAGGCCCTTCTTCCACTCACTCCACGCTGCGGGGCCGGTGGCTGCCGCATCGGCTTCGGTCAGCGCATGCAGGAGGTCGAGGGTGTCGACATTCCCGACCGCATCCGCCACCTGCTCGATGGTGGTGGGATCGTCGAGGTCGCGCCGCGTCGCCATGTCGGGCAGGAGCAGGTGGTAGCGCACCATGTCGACCAGGATCTCGGTGTCCGCGGCGTCGAATCCCAGCCGCGGGGCGATATCGGCCACGAGTTCGACACCGATGTCCGTGTGGTCCCCGGGGCGGGCCTTGCCGATGTCGTGCAACCACGCACCCACGAGTAGCAGATCGGGCCGGGCCACCCGGCGCACGTACGCGCCCGCCTGCGCCGCCGCCTCGATGAGGTGTCGATCGACGGTGTAGGTGTGAAGTGGATTGCGCTGCGGTGCTGACCGCACCACCGACCACTCGGGAATAAGTCGCTCGGGGATCCCCGCCGCATCCAGGGCCTCCCATACCGGCACGAGCCCGCGCCCCGCACCAAGAAGGGACACCAGGGCATCACGAGCACTGCGCGGCCATGGTTCAGGAATCGGACCTCCGCGCGATGCCAGTCGCTGAACCGCTGAGGGGGACAAGGGAAGTCCAGCCTGCGCTGCCGCTGCCGCAGCACGCAGCACGAGAACGGGATCTCGCTCCGGCCTGGCCGACTCCGCAAGGGTGACCTCTCCCTCGTGCACGACCACTCCCTCGGAGAGGGGAACTCGTTCGGGACCGATGCGTCGAACTCGCCGACGAAGAAGGGATCGTCGCGGTCGTGTCGTGATGCGATCGACTCGATGCCACATCACATCCGAGGCGTACGCGACAGTGCGAGCTGACGACGACACCGAACGAAGCAACTCATCGGCATCCGCGAAGCCAAGCCGCTCCGCAACCGCCGGCTGCTCCTGGAGCGTGAGTCGGTCGTTCGGTCGCTGCCGCTGCAATCGCTGGTGCTCATGCAGTGCATCACGAACCGAGCCGATATGTGCGTGGGCATCCGCAAGTCCTGTTCGGGGGACATCTGTCACCCAGGAGGCAGCAACCGCTCGAAGCACAGTGGCATCACGCAGTCCGCCGTACGCCTCCTTGATGTCCGGTTCCAAGACATGGGCGAGATCGCCATAGCGATCCCGTCGGTGTCGCACGCTGTCATGCAATTCCCCAAGGCGCCTGGGCGCGAGAGCACGCCAGTCGGCAAGCACCGAGGATCGAAGAGCGGTGACGGCGTCGTCATCTCCGGCGACGCAACGTGCGTCCAGGATGCCCAGGACCACACGGAGATCCTCCGTCGCCAGACGTCGCGCCTGCGCCGGAGTGCGCACGCTGTGGTCGATCCGGACCCCGGAGTCCCAGGCCGGATACCAAAGCCGATCAGCGACCTGCGCCGCCTCGCCACCGACCGAGTCGGGAAGAAGTAGTAGCAGATCGATGTCGCTCCCCGGCGCGAGTTCGCGGCGGCCATAACCGCCGATCGCCACCAGTGCACCGCCGACATCACCAGCCCCGCTCGCCTCGAACAGGTCCTGCAGCCAGCGATCAGTGGTGTCCGTCAATCGGGTGCGACGCTCGATCGCGGACATGGACGGATCGTCGACGATCGCTTCGCGTGCCTGGCGGTACCAGGCTGTCGCGCGGTCTGGGTCCATGACACGTCGAACCGGGGAGGTGGGATCGGTGGTACTCATGCGATCCCTCCTCCCCGGCTCGATTCGTCGTGTCTTTCCTATCGTGTGTCCGGTCGTGTTTCGACCTACAGGGCGTCGACGCCCTGTTCGCCCGTGCGAACCCGGGTGATGCTCTCCACCGGGGTCACCCAAACTTTGCCGTCACCGATCTTGCCGGTGTGGGCACTGGCGACGATCGCCTCGACGACTCCGGCGGCATCCGCGTCGTCCACGACGAGTTCGATGCGCACCTTCGGAACGAGATCGACCGTGTACTCCGCACCTCGATACACCTCGGTGTGACCACGCTGGCGGCCGAATCCGCTGGCCTCCATGACCGTCATGCCATGGATTCCACGCTCCTCGAGCGCCGTCTTGACCTCCTCGAGCTTGAACGGCTTGACGATGGCTGTCACGAGCTTCATCTACTTCCCCTCTCCCTCGAGTGCGCCTTTGCCGACACCAGCGAAGATACCGCCGCCACCGGAGTCACCGAGCTCATATGCGGTCTCCGCATGCTCGGCGAGATCGATGCCGCCGGTCTCCTGCTCCTCATCTACCCGGATGCCGATGATCGCCTTGAGCACGAGCGCGATGATCGCGGCGATGATGAGCGAGTAGAAGAGGACACCGAACGCGGCGATGGCCTGGACGGCGAGCAGGTTGAGGCCGCCACCGAAGAACAGCCCCGTGCTGGCACCATCGCCGAACACGTCGGAGGCCACGAAGCCCAGCATGAGGGTTCCCACAAGACCACCGACGAGGTGGACGCCGACGACGTCGAATGAATCGTCGTATCCGAGCTTGTACTTCAGCGTCACCGCGAGGGCGCAGAGAACGCCGGCGACCAGGCCGATGAGCACAGCCGCGAGCGGAGTGACGTTGGCGCACGCCGGTGTGATGGCCACAAGGCCGGCGACAACACCGGAGGCGGCACCGAGGCTGGTGGCGTGACCGTCGCGGATCTTCTCCACGATCAGCCAGGCGATGCCACCGGCACAGGTCGCTACGAGCGTGTTCGTCGCAGCGAGGGCAGCAACGCCATCCGCCGCGTAGGCCGAGCCCGCGTTGAAGCCGAACCAGCCGAACCACAGCAGGCCGGCGCCGAGCATCACCATCGTGAGGTTGTGCGGACGCATCGGTGTCCGCGGCCAGCCGAGCCGGCGACCCAGGATGATGGCCAGCGCAAGCGCTGCTGCACCCGCATTGATGTGAACGGCCGTTCCACCAGCGAAGTCGATGACCTCGGCACCGCCGACGTTCAACTGGCCGATCCAGCCATCGCCCCAGACCCAGTGGGCGACCGGGAAGTACACCAGCGATGCCCACACCGCACCGAAGATCAGCCACGCGCCGAACTTCATGCGATCAGCCGCCGCACCGGCGATCAGGCCCACCGTGAGGCAGGCGAACATCGCCTGGAAGGCAACGTCGACCATGGGCGGGAAGCCATCCCCACCGACACTGATCAACTGAGCCGTGCCGAAGTAGTCGGTGAAACTACCCACGAAGTTTCCAGATGTGGAGCCGTAGGCCATCGAGTAGCCGTAGAGGATCCACAGGATGCCCACGATGAAGGTCGCCGAGATGACCATCATGAGCATGTTGAGAACGGACTTCGACCTGTTCATTCCTCCGTAGAAGAACGCCAGGCCGGGAATCATGATGAAGACCAGCGCGGTTGACGTCAGCAACCATGCGGTCGTTCCGGTGTCGAGCTCCATACGCGCCACACTCCCTAGGATTCAAGCTGTCGGGTTCTGCTCACCGATTCCTACGTGCGAACATCTTCGCCTCACGCTTTCGGTATGTGGGAGCACGCTGCCCTGAGCATGTTTCGGCCCTGATAGCCGCTGTGTTAACGCAGCGTCACATTCGCGGGGATTGTGTTACGAGCGTGTGACATGCGCCCCTACGGAGCCGGATAGACGTCGATCTCGGTCGCCTTCACCGCGAGCCAGGCCGACGCACCAGGCACGAGGCCGAGTGTCGCGACGGAGGTCGCGGTGACGTCCACCAGGAGTCCGGGTTCACCAGCGAAGACCACCCGGACGCGGTCACCGATCTCCTCGAGCCCCTCGACCCGTGCCTTCCAGGAGTTGCGTGCACTCCCCTCTGGTCGGTGCTGATGCACGGTCGCGGCGGACGGTCGAATCGTGGCGAAGACACGGCCCTCGACGGAGGAGGCGACGATCAACTCACCGCCCGCATCCAGTCGCATCCGGCCCTCCCGCGTCGATCCCCGCAGGAGGTTGACCCCCATGAGCGCAGCCACGTAGTCCGAGGCGGGGCGCGCTGCCACGTCTTCGACCGACCCCGACTGCACCACTCGACCTCCTTCGAGGACACAGATGTGATCAGCGAGCACCAGGGCTTCGAGCGGCTCGTGGGTGACCAACAGGGCGACACCCGGAAACTCGGTGAGCCTTCGCGACAACTCACCGCGCATCCGAGTCTTCGTCCCCGCGTCGAGCGCGGCGAGTGGTTCGTCGAGCAACAGCGCCTCGGGTGTCGTGGCCAAGGCCCGGAGCAGGGCGACGCGTTGCGCCTGGCCCCCGGACAACTGGGCCGGACGCCGGGATGCCAATCCGCTCAGGTCGAAGTCCGCTAACCACTCCCGCGCTGCCTTGCGCGCGGCCTGCCGGGTCGCACCTCGCGATTGCACCCCGAAGGCGATGTTGTCCAGCACGTTCAGGTGGGGGAAGAGCAGGTAATCCTGAAACACCATGCCGATCGGTCGCTTCTCCGCGGGCACGAACGTCGTCCGCCCATCGTCGAGGACACGATCGCCTAGTTGGAGGTGTCCATCCTGGATCGGCTCGAGCCCCGCGATCACTCTCAGTAGCGTGGACTTGCCCGAACCATTGGGGCCCACGATGGCGGTCACCTGTCCCGCCTTCGCCGCGAGTGTCGCTGACAGTTCGAACTCACCTCGGGTAACCCGCATGTCGATATCGAGATCGCCCACAGATTGCGCACCGAAGGTCATCGTCGCCCCCCGGGGCGCAACCACTGGTAACGAAGGTTGAGCAGGATGAATATGCAGGTCGCCAGCAGCTCAACGCTCAGGGCGATCGCCGCATCCCGATCCGTATCGAGCAGTG
>CAZVCZ010000028.1:0-17354 GCA_964626275.1 uncultured Bifidobacteriaceae bacterium
GATGCCCGCCGAGAGCGGCACGACCCTCGGGGTGACGAGGATGGTGTCCGTGCTTCGGAAGGACCGTCGAAGTCGAACCAGGCCGAGTGGGTCGACGCCGATCACCGACAGCGGTCCGATCCGAAAGCGACCCCGCCGATGTGGGGTCACGGTCGCGGTGATCCGTCGTTGATCACCAGGGCGCAGGGGTGGGGCGATGCGGTGCGGCGCGGGACCGAGGTCATCGGGGAGGTGCTCCTGGAGCAGCATCGTCGAGGTTCGACGCTGACCGAGGTTCTCGATCGTGACCGACAGGTCGCATGGGTCGCCGACGGCGACATGGTGCTCCGAGACGGATCTCGTGCAGCCCAGGGTGAATCCGGTGCGCGACACCAGGATCCAGGACAGCACGGGGAGGGCCATGACGAGGAGCGCGACGCTGAGCAGGTCCTGCTGCCCGGATAGCACGGCGCCGGCGGCCAGCCCGAGGCCGACAGCGAGCAGGCCCTTTCCGCGTAGCGTGAGGGATCCTGCGATGGTGCGCAGGATGAGCAGGGGGGATCGTCGGGTCACGGACCCGCGGGGACCGTGACCGAATCGAGGATCGACCCGATCACCTGCCCCACGTCGATGCGTGACACCTGAGCATCAGTGGTGAGGATGAGTCGATGGCTGAGGACGGGTGCGGCGAGTCGCTGCACATCGTCGGGGAGCACATAGTTCCGCTGCGCCAACGCTGCGTTCGCGCGGGCGGCGCGAAGCAGGTGAAGGGCGGCTCGGGGTGAAGCGCCGAGGCGGATCCGTGGATCGGATCGGGTGGCCTGGACGAGGTCGACGATGTAGCGGCGGAGTGCGGGGGAGACGTGCACCTCACGGACAGCCTGGACCATCGCCTGTACGTCGCTTGCGTCGGCAACGGCGTCGATGCCGGCGAGGGGGTCGACGCTGCCGTGGGACTCCAGCATCCGCATCTCGGCATCCGCATCGGGGTAGCCCATCGTGATGCGGGCCATGAAACGATCTCGCTGAGCCTCAGGCAGGGGGTAGGTGCCCTCCATCTCCGCGGGATTCTGCGTCGCGATCACCATGAACGGCTGCGCGAGGAGATAGGTCGTGCCGTCGACGCTCACCTGACCCTCCTCCATGCATTCCAGCAGGGCGGATTGGGTCTTCGGAGAGGCTCGGTTGATCTCATCGCCGATCACGATGTGGGCGAAGACCGCTCCGGGCTTGAACTCGAAATCGCGGGTTTCGGCATTGAAGACGCTCACCCCGACGACATCGCTGGGGAGCAGATCAGGGGTGAATTGGATCCGTCGGACCGAGCAGCCCAGGCTGCGGGCGAGGGACTTGGCGAGCATCGTCTTCCCGACCCCGGGAACGTCCTCGATGAGCAGGTGTCCTCCGGCGAGCAGGACGATCAGGGCCGTGCGCACCGCCTCCGGCTTGCCGGAGATGACCTCGGAGACCGCCTGGCCGATGCGGGTCACCGAGTCCAGGGTGTGGGTGGTCGAACCCCCCGCGTCGGCGGAGAGTTCGGCCTCGGTCCCGGCCGTCGCGAAGGAGGTCACCCTTGATTCTCACCCGTCGCCAGCCGCGACGCCACCCCGGGGGACTGAAGATCCGGCTCGTGCGACAGGATTCGGCCTCATGACGACAGTGCATCCGGCCGAGCTCGGCCGATTCTTCGAGGACTATCAGGTGGGGGATGTCTACCAGCATCCCTTCGGGCGGACGATCTCCGAGGCGGACTCCACCTGGTTTACCCAGTTGACCTGCAATACCAACCAGAACCACTTCAACGCCCATCTGGCGCAGTCGAACCCCATCACCGGAGGGCGCGTCATCGTGAACTCCGGTTTCACGGTGGCCCTGGTCCTGGGACTCTCCGTGATCGACATGAGCCAGAACGCGGTCGCTAACCTTGGCTGGACCGACATCAAGCTCACGCACCCCGTCTACATCGGCGACACCCTCTACGCCGAGAGCCTGTGCACCGACAAGCGGGAGAGTTCATCTCGCCCGAATATGGGCATCATCACGATGAAGACCCGCGGGCTGAACCAGGATGGCGACGAGATCGTGTCCTGGACTCGCTCGGTGATGATTCCCAAGCGCGAGGCGGGAATCGGCCAGAACTACTTCCCCGAGGCGAAGACCGGGCCGATCCAGGCCTGAGACCTCAGCGAATCGGTCCGACGGGTAGCCGCGTTTCCACCGCGGCCCCGCCGACCGAGTCGACGAGGTAGGCAGCCGGCCCCGTCTGCGGGTCGGCGTCGGGGAGATCGGTGACGACCTCCACCGCTTCTTCTCCTTCGTACCAGAGCCCGATGCGGTCATCGGTGGCGTAGGAGGTCGGCAGGCGCCCCTCTGCGACGCAGGACTGCAGCAGTGGCCGACGCTGCTCCTCGCTGTCGTAGTGCACCCCGTTGCCGAAGGGCACCAGCGACATTCCATCGGTCACCACCTGCAGAGTGGGGCCGAAGGAGTCCGTCGGGCCGCCGACATGCCAGCAGATCGATCCGGCGCTGACCCCGGCGAGGATGGTTCCGCGTTCCCATGCGGATCGCATGGCGGGGTCGACCCCGTGCAGTCGCCAGAGTGCGAGCAGATTTGCGACGCTGCCACCGCCGACCCAGACCAGATCGCTGCGCGCCAGGATCTCCTCCGGATCCCGATTGGGCATGGTGAACAACGCGAGATGATCGACATCGCAACCCAGATCGCCGAGGGCGGCGTAGGACCGAGCGAGATAGGAGGCGTCATCTCCGCTGGCGGTCATCACGAGGCAGACCCGTGGCCGATCCGCACCTGTACGACGAAGGGCGTCGATGAGCATCGGCCCGGGCTTCATCACCCCCCAGCGGTCGGTTGCCAGGAATCCGGCGCTGGTCGCCAGGATGCGTCGGGTCGTCACCGTGTGCCTCCTCGAAGGTCGTGCATGATTGCGTTGGCCGCCCGCCGCCCACTGACGAGAGCGCCCTGGATACTGGCCGTGTCCCGATGGTCACCGGCCACATAGACACCGTCGTCGACGCGGACCTTCCCGCGCATGTTGAGGGGCACGGTCATCGCCGGCAGCGCATAGTCGATGGGGTAGGCGGCGATGAGATCCCACCGTGAGGTGTCAGTGGAGAACAGGTGCGCGAGGTGGGAGCGGATCACGCCATTGTCATCCGAGGCCGGGTGGACGCCGAGGGCGGACGCAGACACCAGGGTCTGCCCCGGAGGTGCGTAACTGGGAGCCGCATTCGACATGACGACGGCATTGACCAGCGGCCCGGTAGCGAATCCGTCCAAGACCAGCACGCCGGCTCCCGAAGACAACTGCGATCCGGGAACATCGGCCCGGTAGTACCACGTCGTCACCGAACGTCCCTGCGGCACAACAAGTACTGGTGCTAGTTGGGCGACAGTTCGCGGGTCTGTGGCGATGAGTACGGATCGAGCGGATATCGATCCGCGTGAGGTGCGCACACCGCCGGAGGACACCTCGGTCACGGCAGTGCGGGTGTGAACTGCTCCGGGAAGTCCGTCGGCGAGTTGGCGGGGAAGAGCTCCCATGCCCGCGGACGGAACCGAGGGTGTGCCTGTCACGAAGGAGCGGATGACGAAGTCGGCGAATCGCCGAGACGTGCTCAGTTCCGATTCCAAGAAGACACCGCTGAGGAAGGGTCGGAGGAATCGTTCGAGCATCGCATCGTCGATCCCGGCTTCGCGAAGTGCCTGCTGCGTCGACATGTCAGGCTCGGCACGCAATGCGGCGGGGGATCGCAGGGCCCGAGACAGGGCGTATCGAGCGAATCTGGCTTCGCTGATCATGCTGCCGAGGGGTGCCGTGAGCGTGCTGAAGGCCCACGTCGGCTGCCGCCGCGGATCAGCGACACGGACTCGGCGATCGCCGAGGACGATCTCGGCTCCGGCAACGAAGGGGCGCAGGTCGAGCGCATCGTGGTCGAAGACTCGCTCACCCTCGGGATAGGCGGGGTTGTACAACTGGAAGCCACGATCGAGGAGGAATCCGTCGACGACATCCGTGCGGACTCGACCACCGACGTCGTCGGAGGCATCGAGGACGCAGGTCTCGATGCCGGCGGCGGTGAGGATGCGGGCCGCGGCAAGTCCGGCGAGTCCCGCTCCGACGACGACGACATCGCTGCGCGCGGGAAGCGGGAGGCGATCGGCGTCGGTCACGGAACCGACGCTATCGCGGTCCCGGCGAAGGGCACTCCCGGCAACCCTCGTCGGCCCGTGATGGCCCCTGCCTGTGGATGGGCTCTGCAGCAGAGAGTCGATTCAGGCCAGGATCACCCCATGAGCAGACGCGTGACGACCGACTCCGGCCACCATGATACCCGCGTGACCGCGTGGGATCCGGGAAGTGAGTCTCCCTGGGCCCGCCGGCGACTCCAGCCCGACCCTCACGATTCGCACCATCTCGACGATTCGCACCATCTCGACGATCCGGTGGCACAGTTGCGGCGGCAACGACATCACCGAAGGGAGCGGCCGCGTGCCAGGCGCCAGACGTCGCTGATCGCTGTGCCGCGCCCCACCAGATCGACCCTGGTTGTCGCGGGTGCGTCATCGGCAGTGACCTGGATCATCGCTGCCGTGGTGTTCGGTGGGGGTTAGAGCGTGGCCCTGATCGCGTCGTCGATGCTCGGATCGGCCCAGGCGAATCCATGGCCCTCGAGCACCTCGGGAAGAACGCGCTGACTGCCGAGGACATCGGAGGAGAACTCCCCGAGGGCGATCTTCAATGCGAAGGCAGGGACCGGGAGGATCGTCGGTCGTCCGAGCACACGACCCATCGCGGCGGTGACATCGGCGTTGGTGACCGGTGTGGGAGCAGTGAGATTCACCGGGCCGGAGTAGGACTCGTCCTCCAGGAGCGTGATCAGCGCAGTCACCTCATCACGCAGCGAGATGAACGACCAATACTGAGATCCGGACCCGATCTTCCCGCCGAGTCCGAGTCGGAAGATCGGCAGCAGCCGCTTCCACGCCCCGCCCTCATTGCTGACGACAAGGCCCGTCCGAGCGAAGGCAACGCGGATACCAGCGTCCTGGGCGGGCTGCGCAGCAGCCTCCCATTGCGCCACGACATCGGCGAGGAACCCACCGCCCTGTGGCGATGCCTCGGTCACCACGTGATCGCCGGTGTCGCCGTAGTAGCCGATCGCCGAACCGCTCACCAGCACCCTCGGCTTCGGCTCGAGATGAGCCATCGCGCGAGCGATCGTGTCGGTCCCATTGACGCGAGACAGCAGGATCATGCGCTTGTATGCCGGGGTCCAGCGCTTGTCACCGACTCCCGCACCAGCGAGGTGCACCACACCGTCAACTCCGTTGAGCGCAGGGAGATCGACCTCACCGCTCTCCGGGTCCCAGCGGACTTCATCCGGGGCGCTGGTGGCCCGGCGGACGAGGCGAAGGACGTCATGCCCTCGTTCCCGAAGGGCAGGAACGAGGGCGGAACCGATGAGGCCGGATGCTCCGGTGACGGCGACGCGCATCAGGCCCCCAGGTCGGTGAAGGCGGCTTCCTCGAGTCGGGCCTTCATGGCGGAGAGGAACCGGGCGGCGTCGGCACCATCGACGAGGCGATGGTCGTAGGTCAGGGCGAGGTAGACCATCGACCGAACCGCGATGACGTCGCCACCGGTCTCGTCGGCGACCACGACCGGGCGCTTGACGACCGAGCCCGTGCCCAGGATCGCCACCTGCGGCTGGTTGATGATCGGGGTGTCGAACAGGGCGCCCCTGCTGCCGGTGTTGGTGATGGTGAACGTGCCCCCGGAGAGCTCGTCGGGGGCGACCTTGTTCGTCCGGGTCCGGTCCGCGAGGTCGGCGATCCGCCGGGCCATCCCGGCCACGTTGAGATCTCCGGCGCCTCGAACGACGGGAACCAGCAGGCCCCGGTCGGTGTCGACGGCGACACCGAGGTTCACGTCACCGTGGTAGGTCACTGTTCCGGCGGTCATATCGAGTGAGGCGTTGACCTGCGGGTAGGCCGCGAGTGCCTCGACCGCGGCAATGGCGAAGAAGGGCAGGAAGGACAGTTTCACGCCCTCACGGCGTTCGAAGTCAGCCTTCACCTTGTCGCGCAGGGTCGCGATCCGGGTGACATCCACCTCGACCACCGTCGTGAGCTGGGCGGAGACCTGGAGCGACTCGGTCATCCGCTCGGCGATGACTCGGCGAAGACGACTCATCGGAGCGGTGGTGCCACGAAGTCCCGCGACCTCCGGGGAAGGGGCGGGGACGGCGGCAGGTGCCGCGGCTGCACCTGTGGGAGCTGCCGCAGCTTGAGCTGCCGCGGCCGGAGCTGGAGCCTTGGCGGCTTCGGCGGCAGCGAGCACATCGGCCTTGCGGATTCGACCGCCGACCCCGGTACCGGTGATCGTCGTGAGGTCGACGCCGTGCTGCGACGCCAGCTTCCTCACCAGTGGAGTCACGTAGGGCTCTGCGGAGGCTGTGGATGTCGCGGCCGGAGCTGCGGGGGCCGGAGCTGCGGGAGCCGGAGCTGCGGGGGCCGGAGCCGGAGGAGTCGCAGCCGGGGGGGGGGCTGGGGGCGGCGCGGCCGGGGGGGGGGTCATGCCCGGGGGCGCGGGGGTGGGAGCGGGCTATGCAGCTCCTGCGGCACCGATGAGTCCCAGGCGCGCGCCGACCTCGATGGTGGCGTCCTCGGGGGCGTCGATGGAGAGCAGGACCCCACTGGCGGGGGCGGGGATCTCGGTGTCGACCTTGTCGGTGGAGACCTCAAGGAGGGGCTCGTCGGCGTTGACGGTGTCGCCGACGTTCTTCAACCACCGGGTGATGGTGCCCTCGGTGACGCTCTCCCCGAGGGCCGGAAGAACGACCGGGGTGGCAGCTCCTGCTGCAGGCGGCGCGGCGGGTGCGGGTGTTGCTTGCGCGGGTGCAGCAGCCTCGACGGGTGCTGCGGGGGCCTGGGCGGCAGGTGCAGCAGTCTCGACGGGTGCCGCGGGCGCCGGTGTCGCGGCGGTTGCGCCCGCCTCCTCGGGCGAGCCGATGACACCGAGTGCGCCGCCGACCTCGATAGTGGCGTCTTCGGGGGCGTCGATGGAGAGCAGGATGCCGCTGGCGGGGGCGGGGATCTCGGTGTCGACCTTGTCGGTGGAGACCTCGAGGAGGGGCTCGTCGGCGTTGACGGTGTCGCCGACGTTCTTCAACCACCGGGTGACGGTGCCCTCGGTGACACTCTCCCCGAGCTGGGGCATCGTGACCGGAACCGACATGGAGATCTCCTTCGTCGTGACCCGCCCGGGGGTCCGGGAGGGACGTGCGGGTGTGCGTCAGGCGTGCGCGTGCAGGGGCTTGCCAGCGAGGGCGAGATGCGCCTCGCCCATCGCCTCGTTCTGGGTGGGGTGAGCATGGATCAGGGCGGCCACGTCCTCGGGGTAGGCCTCCCAGTTCACGATGGCTTGGGCTTCACCGATCTGCTCGCCGATGCGCGAGCCGATCATGTGGACCCCGATCACCGGACCATCCTTGAGCTGCACGAGCTTGATGAATCCCGTGGTCGCCAGGATCTGGCTCTTGCCGTTGCCACCGAGGTTGTACTCGTAGACCGTGACGTTGTCGTCCCCGTGCTTCTCACGAGCCTGGGTCTCGGTGAGGCCCACCGAGCCGATCTCGGGTTCGGAGTAGGTCACCTTCGGGATGGTGACGTCGTCGATGGGCCGCGGGTTGAGGCCGGCAATGTGCTCGGCGACGAAGATGCCATGGGCAAATCCCCGGTGAGCCAACTGAAGGCCCGGGGTGATGTCGCCCACGGCGAAGACGCCCGGCACGTTCGTCTGGAGGTAGTCGTCGACGAGGACGAACCCTCGATCCATCGCGACACCGGCCTGTTCATAGCCCAGGCCTTCAGTGCGAGGGCCACGGCCAACCGCGACGAGGAGGACATCTGCCTCCATCGTGGTCCCGTCCTCGAGAGTCACGTGGACGCCATGGTCATCCTGGGTGGCCGAGGCGAAGCGCACTCCGGTGGAGAAGGCGATGCCGCGCTTGCGGTAGGCCCGCTCGAAAGCCTTCGAGATGGCCTCATCCTCCGCAGGAACGAGACGGGGGAGGGCCTCGACGATTCGCACATCGGTGCCGAAGGAACGCCAGACACTGGCGAACTCCACGCCGATGACGCCCCCGCCGAGCACGATCGCGGAGTTGGGCACGTAGTCGAGGTTCAGCGCCTGGTCGGAGGTCATGATCCGGCCTCCGATGTCGAGGCCGGGGAGACTGCGCGCATAGGAGCCGGTGGCGAGTACGACCTGGCGCCCTGTGTAGGTGGTGCCGTCGACCTCCACCGTCGTGGGGGAGGTGAGCCGGCCGTATCCCTCGACATAGGTGACGTCTCGACTCTTCACCAGGCCCTGCAGACCCTTGTAGAGGCGACCCACGACACCGTCACGGTAGGAGTTCACCGCGGGCATATCGATGCCCTCGAGACTGGCCTTGACGCCGAAGTGGCCGCTGTCGCGTGCGGCATCAGCGACCTCGGCCGCATGCAGCAGGGCCTTGGTGGGAATGCAGCCACGATGGAGGCAGGTGCCGCCGAGCTTGTCGGCCTCGATGAGGATCACCGAGAGGCCAAGTTGGGATGCGCGCAGAGCGCAGGCGTAGCCGCCGCTGCCCCCGCCCAGGATGACGATGTCGGCGCTGGTGGAGTCGGCGCTGGTCATGGGCTCCTCGCTACTGAAGGATTCGGGTGTCGTCGGGGCACATCCTTCCACGCGCGGTGTGCGGGCGCGCTAGGGGAGGCGTCCCTGCGCAGCGTCGATTGCCAACTGGATGAAGGTGCGAACGGCCGACCCGGTCCCGCCCTTCGGTGTGTATCCGTGCGGACCACCGTCATTGAAGGCGGGGCCGGCGATATCCAGATGAGCCCACCGCGTGCCCTGGGGGATGAAGTCACGCAGAAACGCTGCGGCGGAGAGCATGCCGCCCTTGCCGTCGCCGATGTTCTTGATGTCGGCGATGTGGGAGTCCAGGGTTCCGCGGGACTCCTCGGGGATCGGCACATGCCACATCGTCTCCCCGGCGCGCTGGGATGACTCCCAGACCGCGACCCGCACGTCGTCGTCATTCGCCATGATCCCGGCGGTGCGATCACCCAGGGCGACGACGGCAGCACCGGTCAACGTTGCGGCATCGACGATGAGGTCGGGCGAATCTTCGGCAGCGCGAACGAGGGCATCGGCCAGGATGAGCCGGCCCTCGGCATCGGTGTTGAGCACCTCGACCGTGCGGCCACCGTAGATCGTGATCACGTCGCCAGGGCGCTGCGCCTTTCCGCTGGGCATGTTCTCCGCGGTGGGGATCCAGCCGACGACCTCGACGGGCAGTTGCATGCGTGCGATCGCCGTGACCGCGGCGATGACAGCGGCAGCACCGCTCATGTCGCACTTCATCGTCTCCATCGCCTTCGGCGGCTTCAGGGACAGTCCGCCCGAATCGAAGGTGATGCCCTTGCCCACGAAGGCGAGGGACGCCACCGGCTCGGCGGGGGTGTAGCGCATCGAGACCAGGCGCGGTGGGTTCGCCGAACCCTGTCCCACGGCCGTGATGCCACCGAATCCACCCTCGATGAGGTCCTCCTCGTCGAGGACCTCGAGGGAGATATCGAGATCGGCCGCGGCATCGATGGCTGCCTGCGCGATCCCCGCGGGGGGTAGCGCCGAGGGTGGGGTGTTCACCAGATCGCGCGCCGCATAGACGGCTGCCGCGATCGTCGAGGCGCGGTCGATGGCCGCACGCAGACCCGGATCGCGATGATCGGCGAGCAGCGAGATCTGACGCACCCCGGTGCTGGGAGTTGGGGTGCCGGCGCCGCGGAAAGCGGTGAAGGAGTAGGCGCCCAGCAGGGCACCGAGGCCCGCGGCTTCCACGACGTCGTCGTTTTCAAGGTCAGCGTGATCGGGCGCCACGATGGCGATCCGTCGTGCCGACGTCGCGGAGCGCACTGCCGCCCCGTAGGCGCGGCGCAAGCCCTCGAGTCGACGCTCGGGTGTGGCATCCGCGTCGTTCGGTCCGAGGCCGATCGCGATGACCAGGGGCGCCTTGGCGATCCCGGTCCCCGGACATGTCGTGACCTCGCCGGCCTTGCCCGTGGCTCCGAGCGCACTCGCGACCTCCTCCAGCCGACGCCGCGCAGCAGCGGTGAGAGCGCCGGGCGCGGTGATGCCCTTGCGCCGGCCCTTGGACGGATGGACGCCGACGATGAGGGCATCAGCCGAGGCTGAGGCCGGGGTCGCGGAGGACAGGGTGAGGGAGGGGACAGCGGTCACGATGCTCATAGCCCGAAAGCCTAGGCAGGCTGCATGAGGTCGTGCAGATGGGGGACGGATCGCGCGTCAGCGCACGTGGGACTCCACGAAGGGGGGCTTCGCCACCACGCAGGGCAGGGCTCGCCCGCGCACGTCGATCGAGACCTCGGCGCCGTCTGCGATGGCGGGATCGAGCAGGCCGAGGGCGATGCCCTGCTTGAGTGTGGGGGAGTAGGTGCCACTCGTGGTGATGCCGACTACCTCACCTTGCCCGTCGGTGACGGCCATGCCTGCGCGCGGCACACCTCTGCCGGTGGCGAGGAGTCCTCGCAGCACCCGTGTCGCACCACGCTCGCGCTCGGCCCGCAACGCATCCGCACCGGAGAACGTCGGCTTGTCCCACCCGACAGCCCATGACAGGCGCGCCTGCACGGGAGTGATGTCCAGCGACAACTCATGACCGTGCAACGGATACCCCATCTCGGTGCGGAGGGTGTCCCGGGCGCCGAGCCCGCAGGGCATTGCGCCGGCGTCGATGAGTGCGTCCCACAGTTCGGGGAGGCCGGCGGAGCTGACGAGCAATTCGAAGCCACGCTCGCCGGTGTAGCCGGTGCGGGCGACCACGATGGGGTGGTCATTCCACATCGTTCGTTCGAAGGACATGTAGTCGTGCCCGGTGGGCAGGCCCAGCGACTCGATCACTGCGGAACTGCGCGGACCCTGCACCGCGAGGATGCCGAACTCCGCTCGCCGGTCCTCGACGCTGATGTCAGTTCCGTTCGCCGCCAGAGTGAGTGCCTCGACGACATCGTCGCTATTGGCCGCGTTCGGGATGATGAATGCGGCGTCATCATGGATGCGATAGACGATGAGGTCGTCGATGACCCCGCCCGCGTCGTCGCAAAGGAGCGTGTACTGCGCCTGACCGTCGTCGATTCGATTCAAGTCATTGGCCAGGATCGAGTTCAACCATGACACGGCGCCCGTGCCGGTGATCTCGGCGTATCCCATGTGGGAGACGTCGAAGATACCGACGTCTTCGCGCACCGATGTGTGTTCGCCCACGGTCCCGGTGTATTCGATCGGCATGTCCCAGCCACCGAAATCGGCCATGTTAGCTCCGGCTTCGACGTGGCGGGTGTGCAGTGGTGTGTGGCGTTGCACAGATTCCTTCATGCCAGATTCCTTCATGCCTGGACCGTAGCGTGATCCGTCGGGACCGGGGATCTCCTGCTGAAGATAGGTGATCGCCGTGCGGATGAGGGGGAGCGCGGCGAGTGCAGCGGTTCCATCCACCGCGTTGATCTTCAGATCGAGCAGCGGATCAAGATCAAGTCGGTCGAGGGCGATGTCGAGCGCCGGATCCGTCGAGCGGCTCGCCGCCATCCACCACTGCCGGGATCGGAAGTCCTTGCGTTGGGCGATGAGCGCGGCAGCGGCAGCGACCGAGCCATCGAGGATCACCGGGGTGCGCCGAGCGGCTGCCTGGAGCAGGATGCCGGTGATCACGGCGACGTCGAGTCCGCCGACCGTGGCGAGAAAGACTGCGGGATCGCCTTTGACGTGTGTGCCTCGATGCATCGCATCCCGAATGGAGGTGGTCCGTTGCATCCAGGTCGTGTCGTCTATGCCAGGGCCCTGACCGCTCACAGCGACAGGGTTGCTTGACGTGAACAGCCCGATGATGGCGGCAGCCACCGTCTGTGAACCAGGCCCACCGCCGGTCACCGCCATGAGATCGGTGCCGGAATCGACCTCGGAGTCGACGAGTCGACGACCGGTCTCCATCGCTGCGATCATCTGATCGACCGTGCTGGCATCGACGGTGTCGACCGAACCGGTGCGCCGGGGGAGTCCGTCGATGCTGCCGGTGTCGACCGTGCGGACGACAACACCTAGATCATCTGCCATGGCCCGAACTGCCTCGAGGGTCTGATCGCGAAGGAGCCTGGATCGCTCGGGTTCGATCGTGTCCGACAGCCCGTGATCGGAGGTGACGCGAATCAGCACCGGGTGGGAGACGCGGCGCGGAGGGCACGTGCCCTGGGTTGCGCAGATCCAGGAGCCGATCTCCTCGATGCGCCCGTAGGACTGGGTGGCGGTGCGCAGCGTGCGCCACCGCTGGTCGGCGGAGTCCTTCGCCTCGGCATCGATCGGCGGCGCGCTCGGTGTGCTGTCGCGTCCGGGCGCTTCGTCGGCCTGATCGGGGGAATCGGTCATGTCACGGAGAATCATGCCCTGCGGGGCTCGACTGGCGGTGCCGACATCTCGCCGGGTTCGAACTGCACGGGTGGCTCGAACGCGGCGCGCCGTGCGGCTCGTCGAAGCGCATGGAGGATCGGTGCGCCGATCAGCACGATCGCCCCCGAGGTCAGAACAGCGCGCGGGAGATCGAAGGCGAGAGAGGTCGTCGCGGTGAAGACGAACCACCGACCGAGGTTGTCCCACACCGGAGCACCGGCGATGAACGCCGCCTGGGTTCCTTCGGCGATGAAGGGCCAGAACCACAGGTTGAGCAGGAGGCCGTAGCCGAAGGCAGCGAGGAATCCATATCCCGCGAGGAGGGCGATCTCACGACGACCTCGTAGTGGGGGAAGTAGCCCGGCGAACAGGCCCACCCATGCTGCGGCCAGCATCTGGAACGGCAACCAGGGACCGACCCCGCCCGTGAGCAGTCCCGAGGCGACAAGGGACAGCGAGCCGAGAGCGAAACCGAATCCCGGCCCGAACACCCGAGCCCCGAGGATGAGGATCACCCAGATCGGTTCGATGCCCGCCATGCCTGCCCCGAGCGGTCGCAGCAGGGCGATGACGGCAGCGAGCACCCCGAGCATCGCGACCGCCTTGGCATCCATGCCGCCATCGAGGATGGCCGCGATGACGACAGCGAGGACGAGCGGGATGGTGGCGGCGAAGATCCACGGAGCGTCCTGGGAGTGGGCCACGATCGTCGAGCCGGGATCGGCGAGGAACGGCCAGAAGAAGGCGATCACGCCGATCACCGAAGCCAACCCGATCGCGAACCAGGAGCGCACGCCCAGACGAACGGCGCGCGGTGAGCGGATCGCCCTCGGGGCGCTCACCGCTGCGCTCCAGAGAGAGCGGACTCCACCGATGACGGAGTCAACCAGCGGCTGGGTTGGCTGGAGGTGGTGAGCACCTTGGCCACCTGGGGCGCGAACAGTGGGGAAGCCACGACGATCTGTGCGGTGGGTCCATCCGCCACGATCTCCCCGTCGGCCAGCACGACCACACGGGAGGCGACATCAGCGACGAGTTCCACATCATGGGTCGCGATGATGACCGCATGTCCCGAGGCGCTGAGCCGGGACAGAATCGAGATGAGTCGCTCCTTGCTCGCATAGTCGAGGCCGCGCGTCGGTTCATCGAGGCAGATGACAGGGGGCTCGCCGGCCAGGATCACGGCGAGTGCCACGGACAACCGCTGGCCCTCGGAGAGATCGCGCGGGTGGGACTCAGGGTCGATGGTCGGGGCGAGATCGGCCAGGATGCGCGCCGTCGTCCCCGGGGCGGTATCCGCGTCTCGATCCGCATCCGCACACTCGTCGGCCACGGTCGATCGGGTGAGCAGATCACCGAACTCCTGCGGAACGACACCGATCCGACGCACGAGATCCCGTCCGCGAAGCGTGCGGGGATCGTCGCCGAGCAGTTCGACCTGTCCGCTGTGTGGCCGCAGCGCACCGGCGAGGGCGCCGATGAGAGTAGATTTCCCTGCTCCGTTTCGCCCCATCACGGCGACGACCTCACCGGGCGTAATGGCCCAGGAAATGTTCCGAACGGCCACGGTTCGACCGTGGACAACCGTGAGGTGATGGACGTTCGCGACGGTCGTCGACTCCATCGATGGCATCGCAGCGGCGTCGAGTGTCGCAGGCGCGGTGGCACCAGCCAGAGTTTCGCGCAATGCCATGGCGCGGCGCCGCGCATCGCGCACGGACAGAGGCAGTGGAGTCCAGCCGGCGACCCGACCGAGACGCACGACGGCCGGGGCGATCGGTGCCTGCTGCATCACCTCCGTGGGATCGCCGATGATGAGATCGGATCCCCCACCCGGAACGATGATGATCCGGTCGGCATATTCGAGCACCCGCTCCAGACGATGCTCGGCGAGAACGACGGTGATGCCGAGATCATGCACGAGACGCTGAATCGCAGCCAGGACCTCTTCTGCTGCACCGGGATCCAGCGCTGATGTGGGCTCGTCGAGGACGAGGATGCGCGGGGATGCGGTCATCACCGCTCCGATCGCCACACGTTGTCGTTGACCGCCGGACAGAGTCGCCAATGGGCGGTCTCGCAATTCAGCGAGGCCGAGCAGGTCGAGGGTTTCCTCAACCCGCCGACGCATGACATCGGGCGGCAGTCCTAGGGACTCCATCGTGTAGGCGAGCTCCTCCTCGACGGTGTCGGTGACGAAGCTAGCCCGAGGGTCCTGCGGGACATAGCCGACGACATCGGCGAGTTCACGCGGCGGGTGGGATGCCGTGTCTCGACCGTCGACGAGCACTCGTCCGCGCAGTGTGCCCCCGGTGAAGTGGGGGACCAGGCCGTTGATGGAGCGCAGAAGGGTGGACTTTCCGCTCCCGGTCGGGCCGATGACAAGAACGAGTTCGCCCTCTCTCACAACGAGATCGACATCACGTAGCGCGGGTTCGGATGCCTCGGGGTAGGTGATGGTGACCGATTCCCATCGGATCATGGTCGACCCCGATCCGGTGGCTCAGGAGTGAGCCACGCGGGCAGCATCGCGCACAGCACCGCGAGGGTAGGCAGCAGTGGTAGTTGCGGCCATTCCGCGGGATCGACCGATGTTTCCAGCCCGGGTGCTCCGGCGATGCCCACGCCGATGAACACCAGCGCCGGCAGGAGCCCGCAGGCCGCGGTGAGCCATTCCGGGAGCCCCCAGGGATCAGGTCGATATCGAGTCCTCGCCGTGCGACGCCCAGCGACGCGCATACCGATGACTCCGGCAGCGATGGCGACGGATAACACGGTCACGCCGACCAATGTGGGAACTGAGGCGTCCAGGACCGCGTAGGTGCCGATAACGCCGAAGGTCAGCGCGCCGAGTAGAGCACCTGCGGCGAGCACGCGCTCGAATCGTGTCCTCGCCGCTCGGCGGCCATATCCGCGTGAGTCCATGGCGGCGGCGAGATTCACCGATCGGTCGAGCGCGCCCTCGAGCACGGGCATGACAGATGCGGTGATGCCTCGCAATCCCCGCACGGGACGCCCGCGAAGTCGACGGGCTGCGCGCACGCGCCGAACGTCAGCGATGAGTTGCGGCGCGAACGTGACCGCGATGACGATGGCGACGCCTGCCTCATAGAGCGCGGCGGGCACACTGGCGAGCAGGCGGGCTGGCGAGGCGAGTGAATTCGCGGCGCCGATGCAGGCGAGGATGGTGGCCAGGCGCAGCCCCTCGTAGGCCCCGGCGAGGATCTCCTCGCCGGTGACGGGTCCACCGATCTGGATCCCGGCGAACACGTCCGGCAGTCCGATGGTCGGCAGGGTGAACAGCACGGTGGTGCCGATCGGAATCCCGAGCAGCATCTGCACGATGATCCGGATCGCGATGATGATGGCGCCGAGCACCAGGAAAGCCGAGAAGGTGCGACCCCAGGGTGCGCGAGGACGTCGCGCGAAGACGACGAGCGCCGCGACGGCGATGATGAGTCCGAGCACCAGCGGATTGGTGGTCCTCGACGCTGCGACCGCCAAGCCCAGAGCCCAGGCCCACCACGCACCGGGATGCAGCCACCGGGCGAGCGGGCGCCGGGCGACCGACGGAGTGACCGTCGTGGTGATCTCGGGCCGAGTGAGGGTCACTGCGTTGCTCGTCGCCGTTGGAGGATCGCGAGGGTGGCGATGACAGCGATGGCGGCCACGCCGATGATCGCCATGAGCGGTCCTGGTCCTGACCCTGATGCGGTCACCGCGGCAGCGACGATGGAGACCTCCGGACTCGGCTCGGTTGCCGCCGGCGCTCGCGTCGGCGCATTCGTCGAGGTCGCCGCTGGCACAGATCCCGTGGGTGATGCGTCATCGATCGGGGGAGTCGACCGTTCAGTCTCGGCATTGCCGATGGGCTCGTCGGACGAGGCCGTGGCGCGCGCTGAGGGTGACGCCGGGGAGGAGCGGGTCGGTGTCGGGAGAGGTGCCGATGACGTGGGAGCGGTATCCGTCCCGACCGTCGACGGGGGTGGGGTCGACTCTGGCGAGGGAGCGGTCGTGGTCGTGGGCGTCGGGCTCTCCTGAGTCGCGTTGTCCTCGGGTTCGTCGCGAAGGACGACCGCGCATTCGCGCGCCGGGTAGCCGGCGAGCCCGCACACCATGCCGGCCTGGGTGCGCACGCTCGCGGCAGAGCGAAGGATGTCCGCGCCGGTGGCCGAGGGGGGTGCCGACACGCACATGGCCCACAGGCCACCCGGTGACTCCCCGTCGGGGGCGTCCCCGGCGAGCCCGGGATCGATGATCACCGCGACACGCTTGAGGCCGTCCTCGGCGGGCGTGTCGGCGCAGATGCGATCGAAGTCGGCAGTTGCGCGTGGTTGAAGCCCGGCTCCCGTCGTCCCGGAGCTCACCCCGAAGCGCCATCCTTCGACGCTGCCGTCGTCGGGACGCAAGGATGCGGGGCCCCACGAGGAGTAGGCCCACCCCGAGTCGCTGCCGATCCAATAACTCCAGTAGCGGTAACTCATCGCGGACGCGTTCTGCGGGGTTGCGATGAGCGCGACGAACGCGCCCACGACGACGAGCAGTCCCGCCAGGAGGACCCGGGCTGCGCGATGGCAGACCAGGTTCCCCTGACGAAGCGACAGCATGGGGGTGATCACCTCTGCCGAGTGTCCTGCAGGCGACGGATGAGATCGGTGCCGCCGAAATCCCTCGGGTCATTGCCGGTGGAAACCGCGACCATCACGCTAGTCCCGAGCGCGGCAGGACGATCGCCCTCCGCAGAGCCGATGTAGTCCTCGATATTGGCGGCGAGGGTGTCGGTGGCCTGGGCTGTGGCATTGCCGGCGGTGCGGGCGGCGACCAGGCCGATGATGGTCAATGCGGT
>CAZVCZ010000029.1:0-16468 GCA_964626275.1 uncultured Bifidobacteriaceae bacterium
TGGATCGTCCTGATCATCGCCTTCATCATCTGGTACATCCTCCAGCACACCCCGATCGGTCGGCACTTGTACTTCGTCGGCCAAGGTCGGGAGGTGGCTCGACTCGCCGGCATCCGCGTCAACGCCTACCGCTATTCCTCGCTGGTCATCTCGGCGACGATGGGCGCGCTTGCCGGCGCGATGCTGCTGGGCAACACCGGCGCAGTCCAAGCCCGCGTCGGCCAGGCCTTCATCCTCGCCGCCTTCGCCGCAGCCTTCCTCGGCTCCACCGCCATCGTTCCCGGGCGCTTCAATGCCTGGGGCACCGTGGTCGCGGTGTACTTCATCGAAACCGGTATCACCGGTCTACAGCTCCTGGGCTTCCAAGCCTGGGTTTCGGACGTCTTCTACGGCACCGCACTCGTCGTCGGCGTCCTCGTGGCAACCCTTGCCACACGTCTCCGGTCGCGCCTGTCGGCTCGATCGACCTGAAGAGGAAAGGAAAGTACATGAAGCAGCGCAGCATGAAGCGCTCCCTCGGGCCGATCGCCGCCCTCGGGATCGCCTCGCTCATCCTGGCAGCCTGCGGCGGCAGCGACGGAGGGGACTCGACCACCTCCGCCGCCCCCTCGCCGACGGACGCCACCAGCTCCGCGGCGCCGTCCCCGACGGATGGCCCGGCCGACGGTGTCGCCGAGGCCAAGGCTCGCTACGACGCGGCCAAGGCACCGATCACCTTCACCTATAACGGTGAGGCCTTCGAGGCTGGCCCAGCCGCGGCCGGCAAGAGTGTCGCCATCATCTCCCTCGATGACCGCATCCCGGTCCTCGCACAGTGGGGCGACACCTGGGAGATCGGCTTCGCTGAGTACGGCGTGAGCACGACTCGTTCCTCGGCCGACTTCGACATCGAGGCGATCCCGAGCCTGTTCGCCCAGGCCGTCGCCGCTGGCGTGGATCTCATTGTCACCAACGCCATCCCCCCGGTCCTCATCCCGTTCAACGAGACCGGTGACATCCCCGTCATGACGACGAACCAGACCGCGAAGCCCGGCGTGGCTCCCGGCGAGGGCGTCATCACCGACGTCACCTTCGACTACACGATCCCGGCTCGCCTCATGGCCGACTGGTACATCGTGAACTCCAACGGTGGCCAGAACGGCGAGGCATGGGTCATCGGCTCCGAGGGACAGCCCTCCAGCCCCATCATGATCGAGGAGATCCAGGCTGAGCTGGCCGAGCTGTGCCCCGACTGCGTCGCGACCTACGGCGATGCCCAGTTGGGCACCTGGCAGGACGGCGTCCTGGCGAGCGAGACCCGCAACGCCCTGACCGCCAACCCGAACCTGAAGTACCTCCTGCCGATCTATGACGGCATGACGATCGCCGGAACAGATCCCGGCATCACCGACGCTGGCAGCGATGCCATTCAGTCGTCCTTCAACGCCACCCCCGTGGTGATGCAGGGCATCGGTTCGACCTCCGTCACCATGGATGTCGGCTGCCCGAACGACTGGTTCGGCTTCGCCACGGTCGATGCGGCCTTCCGCATCTTCGCCGGGGCTCCGCTGATCGACAACTACGACATCACCTGCCGCGTGTTCGACACTGAGAACATCGGCGAGATCGATCCGTCCACGGAGAACTCTCCGAACTGGTACGGAATCGACTTCCTCACCGAGTTCAAGAGCTACTGGGGCTCACCCGCCTGATCCAGTAGCTCGACCGACCATCCTCGGGAAGGGGACGTGGTGACCGAAACAGTCCTGCAGTTCACCGGACTGTCGAAGACCTTCGGGGCAACCCGGGCGCTCATCGATGTCGACTTCGACGTCCGCGCCGGAGAGGTACATGGGCTCGTGGGCCGCAATGGCTCAGGGAAGTCCACCCTCATCAAGGTCTTGAGCGGTTATCACGTCCCCGACCCGGGGAGCAGGTTGGTTCTCGATGACCAAGAGATCAACCTGCCGATCTCCGGCCGCGAAGCAGCGGATCACGGACTTGTCTTCGTTCACCAGGACCTCGGGCTCGTCCCCGCCTATAGCGTCTTGGAGAACATCCGGCTGAATTCCTGGCAGGCCAGCGGATTCCAGCGGATCCACTGGAAGTCCGAGCGCACGGCAGTGGAAGGCGAACTCGAGCGTTTCGGTCTCGAGATCGATCCCGACGCTCCCGTGATCTCCCTATCCCAGGTGGACCGCGCGATCGTCGCCATCGTTCGAGCCATGCACCACCTCGGCAACGATGGTTCCGGCAAGGTGCTCGTTCTCGATGAGCCCACGGCCTACCTGCCCACCGACAGTGTCGAGCGACTCTTCGAAGCGGTCCGCACCGTCGCCGCAACCGGTGCGGGTGTTGTCTTCGTGAGTCACCGCACCGATGAGGTGCTCGCCATCACCGACCGCATCACCGTCCTCCGCGATGGCCAGCTCATCGATACCGTCGTGACCGAGGACACCGACGAACATGCGCTCGTCTCACTGATCCTCGGCCGCACCCTGGAGTCCTTCTACCCCGACCCGGTGGAGGCGGAGCCAGGCGAGCGCGTTCTCACGGTCACCGGCCTCAACGGCGCCCTCATCAGGGACTTCGACCTCAACGTGGATCGTGGAGAGATCGTCGGCATCACCGGGCTCATGGGTGCCGGCCATGACGAGGTCCCCTACTACATCTTCGGAGCGCGCGACGCCGCTTCTGGTCACGTCGTAGTGAATGACCAAGAACTCAAGACGTCCAAGGCGACGCCCACCGAAGCGATCGCCGCCGGGGTCGCACTCCTTCCAGCGGATCGCCTGTACCTCTCCGGAACGTCCGAAGCGACGGTCGAGGACAACGTCGCGCTTCCTGTGCTCAAGAAGTACTTCTCTCGCGGCCGCTTGCAGCTCGCTGCGGTCCGGGAACGAGTCGGCGGGCTGCTCACCACCTTCGACGTCCGACCAGCCATGCCGAACCTGGAATTCAGTGCCCTGTCCGGCGGTAATCAGCAGAAGGCGCTCCTCGCCAAGTGGCTGCAGATGGAGCCCTCGCTCCTGTTGCTGCACGAGCCCACCCAGGGTGTCGATGTCGGGAGCAAGGCCGACATCTTCTCTCGGATCACCGAGGCCGCCGAGGCTGGCACAGCCGTCGTGATCGCCAGCGCAGAGCACGAGGATCTTGCCAACCTGTGCACCAGGGTCGTGGTCTTCGATAGCGGTCGCGTCGTCGGGGAACTAAGCGGCGCCGATCTCACCGAGGAGCGCATCCTCGACCTGTGCTACCGAGGGGCCCGCGGACGCGGTGCCCACGGCATGGTCTTCCAGTGGCGCCCCTATCGCGTCGGTTTCGTTCCCGAGGGTCCCGAACCCGAACTTGTCGCGCCCTCGGCTCCTGCACCTCGCACCAGGCGCGTATTCCGCTGGAGTCCGCACCGTGTCGGCTACGTCGACGTGGTCATCCCTCCAACTCCTGAGCCAAACCCGGCGACTCCGTCCGTGCGGAAGTTCCGGTGGAGCCCCCATCGCGTCGGCTACGTCGACTGAACGTATCGCCTAGTCCTCGCGTCTGAAATGGTTGCGCGTCGGGGAGTCTGACTCGGACTCCTCACGGGGCTTGACCGCCATGACCTCCAGCCGCACGTAGTCCACGCACCTGTCCCCCATCAGACTGGCGACCCGCGCACGCTGTTCGTCGCTGAGCCGATGCAGCACCACATCGGCGAGATAGGCGGCATATGTCTCGTCATCATCGAAGTACGCCAGTGCATCCCGCAGCCGTACCTCCACCGGCGTGAGCCCTGCCATCCGCAGGTTCGCCAGGGTGTCATCGACGCCGGCGTAGTTCCATTCCGGCAGCAGGTCGCTGGCTCCCACCTGCTCGACCGCACCGAGCAGGCGCGTCAGATTTCCCTGACCACCGGCATCGATGCGCACCCGCCCGCCTGGTCGAAGCGCCCGAGCAACCTGCTGCCAGGTCGAGGCATGATCGGGAAGCCAATGAAAGGCCGCCACCGACATGACGGCATCCGCACACCCCTCGTCGACGGGCCAGGGTTGCATGAGGTCGGCCTCTCGGACCTCGACCTTCCCATCACCCTCGAAACGATGGGAGAAGGCCTCTCGCATCGTCGGCGAGGCATCGAGACCGATGATGCGTCCCTCACTCAGCCCTTCACGCGCGGTGAGCGCATCGCGCCCACTCCCGCAACCGGCATCGATGAGCGTCTCGTCCCCGCGAAACGTGAGGCCGTCGATGACCCCGATCCCCCACTGTTCATGCGGGAGTGGAAGCGCGTCGTATCGATTCGGATCCCAGGTGATGCTCATTCTCGACCTCTACTCACACGCACGTCACAGTCCTCCCCGGTCCGGGCCAGAACCCGTCCGATCTCGGTGAATCCTTTCGGGATCTCGGCATCGCCGCTGATCGCCGCAAGCAGCCCTCCGGTGGTCTGCGGATCGACGAGCAACGCCATCACCACGTCATCCACGCTCGAGCTAACGTGGAGCCTCGGCTGCACCCAGTCCTGATTCGTCGGGTGCGCGGTGGTGCGATGGCCCGCCAACGCGAGTGACCTTCCGATCGGGAGGACCGGGACGGCATCAGCGTCGATCTCCAGCACGATGTCCGGCGCCGCGAAATCGAGTAGGTGCCCGAGGAGGCCATATCCGGTGACATCGGTGACCGCATGCACATCGGCATCCTGCTGACGAAGGGTGTTTGCCTCCGCAGAGACAGGGACTCGAAGCATGCTGATGAGGTTGGCCAACTCCGCTCCGTGGGCATGGCTGAGCGCCAGCCCCACGCCGATGTGCCGAGACAGCACGATCCGATCCCCCGGTCGCGCTCCCTGAACCCGCCAGACGCGATCCGGATGCACCAGACCGGTGACCGATAGTCCGAAGAGGGTCCCAGCGCCGTGCACCGTGTGCCCTCCGGTCAGCGATCCCCCGCTGGCCTCCACCACCTCGCGGGCTCCCGCGAGCATCGCGTCGATCACTCGAGCATCGGTGTCGCGGGGAATCGACACGAGCGCGAGGGAGGTGAGCACCTCACCCCCCATCGCCAGCACATCGCCGATCGCATTGGCCGCAGCGATCGCCCCGAACGCCTCCGGATCGTCCACCATCGGTGGACAGGCATCGATGGTGGTGATGAGGGCCCGGTCCGCGTCGAGTTGGAGGACCGACGCATCATCGCCGAGCCCCACGATCGTGGCGGGATGCTGCTGTGCCTGCCTCAGGCCGTGCAACAACCCCGCCACGAGGTGAGGGGATGCCTTCGAGGTGCATCCACCACACTCGCGGGTCGGCGTAGCGAGCATCAGTCGTCCTGACCCCGCCAGGTATCCACTGCCTCGGCTGCGTCCTTGGCCTCGGCGAGACCGAGGACGCTTTCCAGAACCCGCTGTGCCACGGCGCGTGTGGTGACGAGTTCGACGTTGTCGAGGAACTTCTCCTCGATGTCGGACTTCGTCAACGGGCGCTCATCTGCCCCGCGATTGACCGATTCACGATGGCGCAACTCTCGGCCATCGGTCGTTCGCATGACGACTTCACCGCAGAAGTGCTTGGGGAAGGTGCTGTTCGTGTCCACCTCGTATCTCACCTTCGACGCAACGGCGAGGTTGTCGGAATCGACCAGAGCATCCGGCAGCAGGTCGGCGAGGGAGAAGCGCCGCTTCGTCGCCGATGCACCCACCACGAAGGGCAGGGAGAACTTCGCGTCGTAGTCCGACCTCGGGGTGAGCTTCACCTCCGCGGGTTCGCACACCACCGGAATGATCTCTTCCGGCACGAGGCAGATGACCTCGGCGATGTCGTCCCCGGAGAGGTCGTTCTCTGTCACCAGGGCGATGGTGGCGTCAGCGAACGCGTGGGTGAAGTGGCAGGCCGGGAACGGCTTGATCGCCACTCGCAGGAGCTCCCATTCCTCGCCCAGCCCGCGTGCCGCAGCCTCCGGGTCGATCTCATGGCCTTCGGGCACATGGCTGGCGTACAGCCCGAAGCGACCCTCATAGACATCCGGCGGCGCTTCCCAGCCGGCGGCCGCGAAACGAGTGGAGGTGAGTGCTGTGCTCGCTGCCCACCCCGGGTGCATGCGCTTCGTCCATGCACCGGTGTCGAGAAACTGCAGCGATCCTGCGGCCAGGCTGCCGACAATTCCCTGCGCTGCAGCGATTCCAGACTCATCGAGGCCACTCAGGCGGGCGGCGGCGACGGCTGAGCCGAACGCACCCACGAGCCCGGTGGGGTGGAAACCTCGCGCGTGGAAACCACTGCGCGCACCCGCGCCGACCCGAGCCGACACCTCAACCGCGATCAGGTAGCCCAGGAGAAGATCCGCGCCGCTGAGCCGATCCCTCTCCGCGATCGCCATGGCGGTGGGCAGCGCCGACGCGGAGGCGTGGATGACGCCCGGCGGGTGCGTGTCGTCATAATCCAGTCCGTGCACGAGGATGCCGTTCATCAGGGCGGCATCGTTGATCGGGAGCCGCTGTGGCATTCCGATCACGGCTGAGGAGCCCTCTCCGGCCGTGGCTTGGGCTGCCACCGTCGCAAACTCATCTCGAAGGGACGCGAACGACAGTCCAACACAATCCAGGATGTGCAGCGCAGCGCGCTCACGCACCAGTTCGGGGACATCGCTCCACGACACGGAATGCGCCCATGAAGCGATGCGAGCAGCAATGGGATCAGTACTCATCGGTTGTCCTCCTGGCCTGTTGCTTTGGATGTTGTCTTGCTGGTGTCGAAACGAAGACCGAGACTCTCAGCGATGGTCGTGCGCTGGACCTCGTCCGTTCCTCCTGGAATACGGAGATTTCGAGCGATCTGGAACAGCTTGTTGATCGAGGTATCGCGCATCACTCCCGCCCCGCCGTGCACCTGGAGTGCACGATCAGCCACGCGATAGAAACTCTCATCATTGCTGACCTTGAGGGCGCAGATCCGACGGATCTCGTCGCTGGGACGGGGAATGCGGTACCACGGACCAGGGGTGTCGATGGCGCGGGCGACCTCGAGGGAGAGCGACCGGGTCTGCAGCCAGTCCACATACATGTCGGCGATCATCCACTGGATTCCCTGGTTCGCGCCGAGCGGACGTCCCGCGACCTGACGCTCGCGCACACGCTCGAGGGACTTCTCGATGAGATAGCGGCTCCAGCCGGAGCACATTCCTGCCCGGCGCATCCGGGTGTAGTTGAACGACATGACCGCGATATCGAAGCCCTGGCCGACCTCTCCGAGGATGGCGCTCTCGGGGAGGACGAGGTCATCGAAGAAGATCTCTCCGGTGTAGCCGTCGCCGAACATCGTCTGGTACAGCGCACCGAGGCGATAGCCGCGTGACATCGCCTCCCGGGTGTCGAACTGGAAGTAGGTGAAGGCTTTGCGCCCTCCTTCGGGATCCGTCATCGCCAGCACCTGAGCGACATCGGCGTCGAAGTAGTTGGTGATGTATGCCTTCGAGCCGCTGAGAACCCAGTCCGACCCGCGCTTCGTGGCGCGCGTCTTCATGTCGAACAGATTGCTGCCTGCCCCCGATTCGGTCACGCCGTGAAGTGACGTCTTCTCGCCACGCACCAGCGGATCGGTGAACTCCTCGCGCTGGTGATCGTGGGCATACAGCAGTCTGGGAGTCGCGCCTTCCGACCAGGACAGCAGCGCGGGGTTGAGTCCGACGCCGTAGCCGTAGACCAGTTCCTCGACATAGATCATGTCCTCGCGGCCGAGCCCCATCCCGCCGAGATGTTCGGGTAGATGGGCGCTGTAGATTCCCGCAGCGCCCGACGCACGCATGATCTCGCGACGCGCAGCGATGATCTCCGGGTGCAATCGCCCATCAGCATCGAGGTACTGACGCTCATCGTTCAAGCGATGAGCAAGCGCCTGTTCGCGAGGGGCGACCTCGTGGGCATAGAGCGCTCGGACGCGCTCGAGAACATCCGCGAGATGCTCGGGGGCTCCGGCATCTCGGGCGAGGACGCCATCAGTATCGACCGAGGTCGAGATCATCGGTGCATCTCCATCTTCTTCGGGTGGGACGTGCCCTGACGAGCACTGTGTGGGGGGACGGATACTTCATAGGTCAGGGGCATCGCCGGCACCGTGGCCGCAAGCGCAGAAGTCAGGGCCGGGCCCGGCCGGTGCCCGAGGAAGAACGGGCGGCGCGCTTCACTGTGCAGCAGGGGGGAGATATCCGCGGCCGCGAGTCGACCGAGGGACCCGCGGAGCATCGGGGTTTCACCGAATCGTTCGACGTCATCAGCTCGAACATCGGGACCAGCGACGACAAACGGGGTCGGATCGCCACTGTGAAGCAGCATGGTCTCGCTCGGGGTGGCGTGATCACCGGTGATCGCGAGGACGACGTCGTTCTGCTCGAGTCGACGCAGGAGCGGCGCGAGGGCGGCATCGCAGGCCTCGATGGCACGCACTTTCGCTCGAGGATCCTTGGTGTGTCCGGCTTCATCCGGCGCCTTGGTGTGGACATGAATCAGATCCGGTGTCCCCGGTCGATCGAGAAGCTCAAGCGCGACATCGACTCGATGAGCGAGACCCAGAGCAATGTCATCTGGCGCCGCGGCGATATCGATTTCCTGCATCTGCAGCAGCCGGGCAAGTCCTCGATAGAGCGCGCTGCTGGTCACCATTGCCCCGGTGGCTCCGGTGGTCTCGGTGAAGGACATCGGGCGATCGATTCGCGATCCCCACTTCGTCGTCGGCACATCGAATTCCACACCGTCTCGCATCAGAGCCGAGCGCGCACCGAGCAGGAAGCCTTCGAGCGCAGCGGCACTGCGCCTGGCTTGGAACGCCCGTTCCCCACCTGCCTCCACCGCTTCCGCCAGTGGCAAGGGCCGCATCCAGGGGTGGCGATGCTCGAACAGCGGATCGGAGTCACTCACCTCGTGCGACACCGCGCCGTGGGCGATGAGCGCCCACTCGCCCGTGCGAATCGGCTCGAGGCTGAACCTGATGCCGTCGTGGGAGTAGATCTCCGCCCAGGATTGAAGGGAGGCCTGAGCTCGCGCCGAGAGATGCGTCTCCCCGCGTCCGAGCCGGCCGGTGATGCGCATGACCCCGTCGTATTCATTGCCGCGACGCACCGCGAGATGCCACAGCGGAGTGGCGCTCGGTGGTGTGCCGCCCACTCCCAGCAGTTCCAGTGCGGCTCGGCCCGGGAACGCCACCCTCCCGAGGCCGAACATCTCCCAGTGGGCCCGTTCGCTCGAGGTTGCCCGGCCCGGCCCGAAGGGCACATGGACCCCATTCGCGCCCCGGGACACGAGTTCATCGAGCACCGGTGTCACCGCTGCTTCAGCTGGCGTTCGCCCACCGAGTTCGACGCACGGCCGATCGCCGAGGCCGTCGAGGGTGACAAGGACCACGGGGAGGTCGTCGCGGATGGGCCAGTCCGTCATCACGCCCGAACCTTCGCCTCGGAGAGATCTGTGTGCACCAGCACCGAGCGGACACCTCGGGGCAGGAGATCGTCGACGTCATCGAGACGTCCCTCCCGCACGGCGGCGCGAATGCTGCTCGCACGCACCTCCCGCGCCGGGTCGCCATCAAAAAGACGGACCGCATATCCCCCCGATGCCAACAGGTCTGCCTTGCTGCGCTCCCACTCGGAAAACGCGCGCACGTACTGCACAGCAGATAGCGGGATGTAGTGGCCCCACACATCGGGGCGATCGAGCGGGAAGGCGACGATCTCGCAACGGCTATCGATGCCTTCCTCGGCGAGGACTACGTCGATCATCGACATGCGCTCGTAGAACGTGAACGGATTGGCCTCCGGCCGATGACGATGCGCGGAGTCTGAGTGCTCACGCCACGAGCCGGGGTCAGGATTGGTGATTCCGATGATGACTCGCTCGGCTTCGCCCAACGCAATGCGCACCAGGTCGAGGTGCCCGGCATGGAACGGCTGGAAGCGCCCCGTGACTGCAGCGAGGGAAATGGAGTGACTCATCACCGGAGCGTCATGAGTCGAGTTCCCCCAGTCGCTGAGCCGCACCTTCGGCATCGATCAGGTCGGCGTACCGGCGCTCCACATCACGCATGTTGTTGTCGTGGGCCTCGGCACCCTGATCGCCGCACGCATCCTCGACGACGATCGTCTTGAAGCCGTAGCTGAACGAGTCGAGGATGGTCGCGCGAACACATCCGGATGTGGTGACCCCCATGACCAGGACCGTGTCGACCGCGCGATTACGCAGGATGGTGCTGAGATCGGTTCCGAAGAACGCCGAGGGATAGCGCTTGAGCAGATAGATGTCTGTGTCCTCCCACAGCGAGGGCACGATGGAGGCCGCGTGGGATCCGGGAGCGATGTCCCGCAGCGCCGGCACCTTCCAGTTGGTGAACTCATCGTCGTGCGTCCACGCCACAGCAGTGTGCACAATCGGGATGCCGGCGGCTCGTCCAGCCTTCAAGACGGACTCGGCCTTCTCCACGGCAGCGGCGATGTGCGGGCTGCGCCCGGCAGCGAACTGCGGATCGCAGAAGGCCTGCTGGAAGTCCACGGCCACGATGGCGGGACGCTCACCCCAGCCCACGGGGGTCAGCCCGTAGCCCGCGGCATCGAATTCGTCGTTCGTTGATGTGTTCGTCACTGGGCACCACTCCTCGACCTGTCGACGGCAACCAGGAGCGACGCCCCGAGGCATCGCCCCCGGTTGTATACAAACCATACTGCGTGACCCGAACTCTGCCAGAGGTTTCCCAAGACTGCTCGGCCAGATTCGGACCCGAGCGAGCGCGATCCCAGAGGGGTGTGTACAAAAGACCCATGAGCGACTTCGATCTTTATTCCCTGCCCCCGGAATACGCCGAGTTGAGGGCCGCGGTGCGAGATCTCGCAGAGAACAAGATCGCCCCGCACGCCGCTGCCGTCGACGAGGAGAGCCAGTTCCCCCAGGAGGCGCACGACGCTCTCGTCGCCGCTGATTTCCACGCCGCGCATGTGCCCAGCGCCTACGGAGGCCAAGAGGCCGATGCGCTCGCCGTCTGCCTCATCATCGAGGAGGTCGCTCGCGCGTGTGCCTCATCCTCCCTCATCCCGGCTGTCAACAAGCTCGGATCGATGCCGGTCATCCTCGCCGGCAGCGAGGAATTGAAGTCCCAGGTGCTGCCCCCGCTCGCCGCCGGCGACGCCATGTTCAGCTACTGCCTGTCGGAGACCGATGCGGGGTCCGACGCTGGTGCCATGCGCACCACGGCAACCCGCGATGGCGGTGGCTGGCTCCTCAACGGCTCGAAGAAGTGGATCACCAACGCCGGTGTCAGCAAGTACTACACGGTGATCGCCGTGACCGATCCGGAGAAGGGCACCCGTGGCGGCATGACCGGGTTCGTCGTCGACCGCGATGACGAGGGCGTGTCCTTCGGCGCACCCGAGAAGAAGCTCGGCATCAAGGGATCGCCGACACGCGAGGTCTATCTCGACAACGTCCACATCGGTGACGACCGGATCGTCGGAGAAGTCGGCGGCGGCTTCCCCCTGGCGATGCGCACACTGGATCACACCCGCATCACCATTGCGGCACAGGCGCTCGGTATCGCCCAGGGTGCGCTCGATGCTGCGGCGTCCTACGCGAAGGAGCGCGAGCAGTTCGGCAAGCCGATCGCGTCCTTCCAGGGATTGCAGTTCATGCTCGCCGATATGGCCACCAAACTCGAGGCTGCTCGGCAGCTCACCTACGCCGCTGCCGCAGCGAGCGAGCGCGAGGACGACTCGCTCACCTTCCTGTCCGCGACGAGCAAGGCCTTCGCCTCGGATGTCGCAATGGAGATCACGACCGACGCGGTGCAGGTGCTCGGCGGCTACGGCTACACCCGTGACTATCCGCTCGAGCGGATGATGCGGGACGCGAAGATCACCCAGATCTACGAGGGAACCAACCAGGTGCAGCGCATCGTCATCGCGCGGCAGTTGCTCGGACGTCTATGAGTGAGCGCGGCGAGGTACGCCGCGCTGCCGTTGCGGTCCTGCTCGCCGCGGTCTCCGCCCAGGTGAGCGTCTCCGCGCTCCAGCAGGGGCTGCCCGCTCTCGGGCCGATCCTGCAATCGACCTTCGATCTGGACACCTCTGCGACAGGGGTGCTTCTCGGCATCGGAAGCTTGGGCACCGCCATCGCCGTCCTGGGATGGGGACGACTCACCGATCACTCCACGGACCGACGCGTCGCCGTCCTCGGGCTCCTGCTCACCTCCGGCGCCCTCGTCCTTGCCGGAGTCGGCGCCTGGTTCGGGTCCCTGCCCGGAACGATCGCCGGTCTCCTGCTCGCCGGCCTCGCCGCTGCCGCCCCGACCGTCGCCCTCACCAAGAGCATCGCCCGGGCCTTCGGGGCCACTCGTCGGATGGGCCTGGCCTTCGGGATCCGCCAGGCGGCAGTCCCCCTGGGTGGAGCCGCAGCGGGCATCATCCTCCCGGCGCTGGCCCTGGCCATCGACCTGGCAGCGTCGCTTTGGGCGCTGGCAGGTGTCCTCGCCATCGCGGCCGTCGCCGTCTACCGCACGGTGCCCGAGGAACGCCGCGAGGTGAGCGCACCGCCGCTGGTTCCGACCCCCTGGCGACGGGTCATGCCGATGCTCATCGCCAGCTCGCTCTACACCGTGACGCAGATCGGGATCATCGCGTTGCTCACCCTCTATCTGGTCAACGCTCGCGGGTGGAGCCCCCAGGCTGCTGCAGCGGTGTTCTCCGGGCTCATGGTGAGCACCATCATCATCCGGGTGCTGGTGGGGATAGCCGCCGATCGTTGGCCGCTGCGCCGTATCTCGCTCTTCGTCACCACCGGCGTTCTCACCGCGGGACTGCTCCTCGCCGCGGCGATCGTCAACCCCGCACCCCTCACCGTGGTCCTGCTCGTGGGAGCCGGAATCTTGGGAATGGGTTGGAATGCCTTGGCCTTCACCGTCACCGTCTCGCTCGTTCCCACCGAGCGCATCGGCACCAGCCAGGGTGTTCTCAATGCCTTGATCTTCACGTCCTGGGGTCTATCGCCAATGGTGACTGCCGCCGTGGTCGAGGCATTTTCCTGGTCAGCGGCCTGGGTCATGCTCGCCGGCTTCGCCCTGACCGGAGCGGTCGTGGCTCGGTCCACGATGGGACCGGTCCGGCTCGGTCGGGGCCGAAAGACACGGCCATTCCCTGCGTAGGATTTGTGCATGGCAGCCCTCTCCCGATCACGAGTGCACTCTGCGCGCTCGAGTCGGGGCCGGGAATGGGCGGTCGCTGCTATCGGGGCTGGCCTGCTCATCACCGGATGCTCCTCCGGAGGCGACGTCTCACCGACCGCGGACCCGACCATCGGGGGAACGGCGGTGTGCGATGAGCCCAGCATCAGCGCGGTCATTCGCGAGGAGGTCGATGAGACCTACCCCGGAGCCACCTTCGTGTCGCTGGAGACCTTCGAGTGCGTGGACGGCTGGGCCTCGGCTCGCGCCGCCGTCGACACCAATGGCGTGGTGGTGACCACGGCGTTCTACCTGCAGGCCGAAGGGCAGTTCTGGGTCCCGGTGCCGATCGAGGAGATCTGCTCGACCCCCCTCGAGGAGTCCCCGGCCCCCGAGCAGATCTACCTCGAAGCCTGCGGCACCCCCGAATAACCCAACTCCGCAACTATCAGCACTTTTTGCCCCCTAGAGAATTGCGGAGTTTGGCTCTGCTGAAGCCTCTACTCCTCAGGGGCGACAACCGTGGGGGTCCGCACCCGCACGGCCCACGCCACGCATGCCACGACGAACAGCGCCGCCACCACCGTCCCCCAGGTCACCTGCTCTCCGAGCAGCCAGGCCGACCACAGCAATGTCAGCAGCGCCTGTAGTTGTTGCACCTGTCCCCCGCGCGCGACACCGGCATCCGCCAGTCCGCGGTACCACGCGAAGAACGCCAGATACATCGAGGACAACCCGAGCAGCGCCATTCCCACCACGGCCTGAGTCGTGATCGGGGTTGTCACACCACCGAGGGCGATGATGATCACGCTCGCGGGGATCGTCACCGGAAGTGCGAGCACGACAACCCAGGAGATCACCTGCCAGCCGGGCATCACTCGCGTGAGCACGGCGCCCTCGACATAGCACCAGGACGACGCGACGACCGCCCCGGCGATGAGCAGGTCGGCGACGAAGTCACCTCCCTCACCACCACCGCGGAGCAGGGCGAAGACGATGAGCCCGGCCGTACCGAGAGCTGCCGCGATCCAGAATTGCCGCGCCACATGTTCCTTCGCCCGCAACACCGCGATCACCGCCGTCACCAGCGGCATCACCGCGGCAATCACTGCCGCATGCGCCGACGTTGTCCGCTGGAGGGCCAGCGCGATGAGGATCGGCCAGCCGAACACTGCGCCGGCCATGGTGTAGAGCAGCGGCTTGATCAAGCGTCGGTCCGGCCAGGGCACTCGACGCAGGAACAGAACCCCCACCGCGACGACGCCGGCGATCACCGCCCGACCGGTCGCGGTGAGGAAGGGGTCGAAGGACTCTAAGGCCCAGACGGTGAACGGAAGGGAGAACGAGAACGCCAAGACCCCGACGAAGGCGAGAAGAAGGCCGGTGCGTTCCCGAGTCTGCACAGCGCGCAGCCTAGGGCCTCGGTAGCGTCGGAGATGTGGCCCAGGGCAGCACCACGGAACGATCAGCGTGGATCGACATCAACAGCGATGTCGGCGAACTCGATGACGGTGGCGCGACCGATGAACTGCTGCTCGAGGTCATCACGAGCGCGAACGTCGCATGCGGAGGTCACGCCGGAGACAGGGCCTCCATGGAACGCATCTGTCGCACAGCCGCCGCACGACGCATCGCCATCGGAGCGCAGGTGTCCTACCCCGACCGAGAGGGCTTCGGTCGTCGTCGTCTCGACATCGCGCTGCCGAACCTGAGGGCCAGCCTCGATGATCAGGTCTGCGGCCTCATCGATGCCGCTGAGTCGGCGACGACCACGGTGACGTACCTCAAGCCGCACGGCGCGCTCTATCACGTGGCTCTCGACGACGCGGCGATAGCCGAACTACTACTCGAGATCGCAGCGAAGCATGAACTCGCGGTGTTGACCATGTCATCGGGCGAGTTGCACACACGCGCAGGCCGCCACGATGTCCCGGTGTTCCGGGAGGCGTTCATCGATCGTGGATACACCGCGAACGGTCGACTCACTCCCCGCGACATACCCGGCGCCCTTCTCGAACCGGAGGCTGCCCTGGAACGACTCTCGGCATGGAGCCGCGCCGGTTTGCGCGATGTCGACAGCCTCTGCGTCCACAGCGACACCCCCGATTCCGTTCGGCTCGCCCGGCTCAGTCGGGAGGCGCTGGAATCCCATGGCGTCGCCATCGAACCCTTCATCACCATCGATCCGACCACCCCTCGCCGATGATGATCGAACCCTTCGGATCCGAGGCAGTCCTGGTCCACCTTCCTCCCGAGCAGATCATTGGCGTTCACCATTCCCTGACAGAGGGCACCCCGAATCAGCCATCCCCCGACCAACCCCGGATTCACTGGCTCGTGGAGAGCATCCCCGCCGAGGACACGCTGCTGATCAGGCTCGACCAGCCCTGCACTCCCGACGTCCTCCGGGAACTCAGCGAGTTCATCGCCGAAGCGACCGCACACCCTTCTGCATCTGTCGAAGACAACCTGGGAACAGTGGACATCGCGGTCCACTACCAGGGGGAGGACATCGAGGAGGTCGCCGCCGCGTGTGGCATGAGCATCGAGCACCTCATCAACGCGCATTCGCACGCGGAATATCGCGTCGCCTTCTGTGGGTTCTCCCCCGGTTTCGCCTATCTCACCGGCCTTCCCGAGCAACTGCATCGTCCCCGGCGAGCAACCCCGCGCACCGCGGTTCCTGCCGGTTCCGTGGCGATTGCCGAACACTATTCCGCAATCTATCCGCGCCGCTCCCCCGGCGGATGGCATCTTCTCGGACACACCGACGAGGTGCTCTTCGACCCGACCCGCGACTCTCCCGCGCGACTCAGCGCGGGGATGCAGGTTCGCTTCGTACCCAGCCGCGCGCCCTCGATCACGGTCTCGGCGCGACCGGCACAGGAGGCCGATCCGCACACCCCGGCGGTCGAGATCATCGCGTCCGGGGTGTCGAGCCTCGTGCAGGATCTCGGGCGCAACGGTTGGGGTGCGGCGGCCGTGAGCCTTTCTGGCGCATGGGATCGCAAGAGCCATCGGCTCGCTCAGCGACTCGTCGGGAACCCCGAGCAAGCCGCCGGGCTGGAATGTGTCGGTGGTGGCCTCCATCTGCGTGCTCTGCGTGCGATCACCATCGCGATCACCGGAGCCTCCGGACCCGTCCATCGCCGCCAGCGGGGCATGCGCACGACTGCCGACGCATTCACCGCGATCACCCTGGCTGCAGGAGATGAGGTGATCATCGGCGCTGCGACATCCGGCCTGCGTCGATATGTCGCCCTTCGCGGCGGGATCGACACCCCCGCGGTCCTCGGCTCCCGCTCATTCGACACCCTGTCCCA
>CAZVCZ010000030.1:0-15831 GCA_964626275.1 uncultured Bifidobacteriaceae bacterium
ACCGGGATTGGCGTCACGGGTGTCGCCGATCTTCTCGCCCATCTTCTCCAGGGCGACACGGCGGACCGGCTGACGGAAGCCGAGCCACTTGCCGGCGTACTGCTCATAGGACTGCGTGTCGTGACGCTCGGTGGAGTGGCCGAACGGCAGGACGTAGTCGGCCCAGACCGCCGTCTCGTTCCAGGTCGGGGTCATCGCGACGTGGCAGCCGACGAGATCCTCACGCGAGAGCGCCTCGATCCAGGTGAACCCATCGGGATTGGTCCACACCGGGTTGTAGACGCGGGTGAAGTAGACATCGAGCTTGCCGCGACCCTCGAGCAGGAAGTGGGGAAGCAGGATCGACAACTCGTTGGTGGCCATGGGGAACTCCTGCGGCCAGAGCAGCTCGTTCCAGGAGTCGTGTCCGCCGGGCATGTTCGGGCCGTGGGGGATGAACTTGTTCCAGCCGTTCGGGCTGGTGCCACCCTCCTGGCCGACACTGCCGGTGAGCACGGTGAGGAAGAACAGCGCGCGTGCGACCGCCCAACCACCTCGGTTGCCCGCGGACGCGGCTCGCCAGGTGTGCGCCGCGAGCTTGCCGTTGGCACCGGAGACGATCTTCGCGATGCGCTCGACCTGACTGACCGGAATCCGGCACTCCTCGGCGGCGAATTCGAAGGTGTACTTCTGGTAGTCCTCGGTGAGGGCCCGCTTGAAGCCCTCGAAGTCGTTGCGGTCGATCTCGGGATGCAACTTCTCCAGATAGGTCTGCCAGTTCACCCAGCGACGGATGTAGTCCCACGCGACCTTGTCGGTCCGCAGGAGGTAGGCGGCGACGGCGAGCAGTAGGGCGGCCTCGGTGCCCGGCCATGCCGGGACCCACTCGTCGGCCTTCGCGGCGGTGTTCGACAGGCGGGGATCGATGGAGATGATCTTCGCCCCGCCGCGCACCTGCGCCTCGATGATGCGCTGCGCGTGCGGGTTGAAGTAGTGACCGGACTCCAGGTGGGCTGACACCAGCAGGATCACGTTGGCATTCGCGTGATCGGGCGAGGGACGGTCGTAGCCACCCCACATGGAGTAGCCGAACCTGGCTCCGGCGGAGCAGATATTGGTGTGGGTGTTGTTGCCGTCCACGCCCCAGGCGAGAAGCGTCCGCTCGATGAAGCCATCCTCACCGTGGCGGCCGACGTGGTACATCACGTCATTGCGGCGCCCCTCGACGATGGCCTTGCGAATCCGCGCAGCGATGTCGTCGAGAGCGTCATCCCAGCTCACCGGTTCGAACTGAGCCGAACCGCGAGGGCCGACACGCTTCATCGGGGTGAGGATGCGCTCGGGATCAGCGGTCTGGTTCATCGTCGCCGGGCCCTTGGCGCAGTTGCGTCCGCGGGAACCAGGATGGGCGGGGTTGCCCTCGATCTTGGCGACCTCCTTGGTCTCCTTGTCGACATAGGCGAGCAGGCCGCAGGCCGACTCGCAGTTGAAGCAGGTGGTGGGCACGAGCATGTAGTGCTTCTCGACCTTGCGCGGGTGGGCCTTGGCGTCGTACATCACGACGTCGTCCCAGGTGCTCACCGGCGGATAGTTCGAGACGGTCTCGCGCACCCGCAGCCCGTGGTGCTCGGGGGCATCGGCGCCGACCGGCTCTGCGGCCGGTCCGTGCGCGGTGTAGGTGTCTGGATCGCGTGGCTTCATGATCTTCGACGTCTGCCTTCCGGTCGGGTTGGTGTGGGCTGTGGTGGGTTAGGACAGCGGCGGGTCTTGCGCGGCCATGACGTAGACGCGCTCGTGGGCGATGAGGGCCACTTGCACGACGAGACCGGCGAGCACCGCCAGGATGACCGGGCCGCCGAGGGCGACCGGCAGGGCGACAAGGGCACCGATGACGGACAGGGCGACCGATCCGCCCCAGAACATGCCCTTGTAGCGGCCATGGGTGATCGCGTGTGCGGCCACCTGGGCGTTGCGCGTGGGGTGGTTGCCGCCGAACTCCACGGCGGTGATGAGCAGGTGGGCCACGACACCGGCGATGAGTGCCCAGGCCAGCCAGGTCATCGTGCCTTCTCCGGGGGAGAGGACCGTGCCGACGATCAGGAGTGCACCGGCGCCGACCATGACGGCCTGAGCCTGAAGATGCCAGAACAGCACCGGGGATTGCCACAGGTCGCGGCCCTCGGCCTGGCCGAACAGGAAGGCCGTATAGCCCGCCACCATCATCGCCGCCGGGATCGCCGGCCACGCGAGGATCTCGATGACGTTGTTGTACGTGCCGATATCGAGCAGGTCAGCGGCTCCGGCGAGGAACCACAGCCCGGCGATGACGGCACCGATGGTGAGGAAGATGCCGCCGATGGCCAGCCACGATCGCCTGTTGACCTTGCGTGGATCGAGCAGGAAGAGGAACCGCTTCGGCTGCTTCAAGTCCCACACCAGCAGCACGGCGGTCACCAGCAGGAACACCTCGGTGAGGAGGGGTGCCACGGTGGTGAGCAAGGTGCTGCGGTCGGTCGTGAGCAGGATGATGAGCGCCCCGAGGAGGAGTGCGCCCGCGGCGATGGACTTGGTCCACAGATAGGTCCACACGCGCCATCCCCACGGCCGTGGGTGTGCGGTGTTCAGGGTGGTGCGGGCCCCCGACATCGGATCGCCGGGGAGTTCGGCGGCGGTCTCCAGTCGCAACGGATCCGGCTCGGCCCACAGGTAGGTCCCCTCGACGGGAGCCGCCAGCGGATCGAGCGTCGCCTGATCGGCGCCGACGTAGTAGACGTTCGGCCGCGTGCCCTGCTCGGGGGTGCGGACGCTCACCGGTTCGATGCTCAAGAACTTGCTGATGCCACTCGACGGATCATCGATGTCACCCATCCAGATCGACTCGGTCGGGCACACCTGGACGCAGGCGGGCTCGAGTCCCTGGTCGATGCGGTGGGCGCAGAAATTGCACTTAGCCGCGGTGTGGGTGTTCTCGTCGATGTAGATCGCGTCATAGGGGCACGCCTGCATGCACATCTTGCAGCCGATGCACTGAGTGTTGTCGAAGTCGACGATGCCATCCGGTCGGATGAACAGCGCCGAGGTCGGGCAGCCCTTGACGCACGGGGCGTCGGTGCAGTGATTGCACCGCAGCACCGCCATCTCTCGCGTCGTCGTCGGGAACTCGCCCTTGTCGACGTACTTGACCCAGGTGCGGAACTGGCCGACCGGGATCTCGTGCTCGGTCTTGCATGCCACTGTGCAAGCGTGGCAGCCGATACAGGTGCGTTGATCGATGGCGAAGCCGTAGCGCAAGTCAGGTCACTTCTTCCGGATGTAGAACTTCAGGACGTCGCCGTCCTCGGCCGAGTCGATGAGCTCATTGCCAGTCTGGGTCGCCCAGGCCGGGATGTCCGAGCGCGCCCCGGCATCAGTGGCCTCGATGAGCATGACCTCACCCTCGGCGATCTCCTTGATGCCCTTGGCGGTCATCAACACGGGCATCGGGCAGCTCATGCCCTTGGCATCAACGGTCTTGGAAACATCGGTCATTGTCGTGATCCTTCGTGGTTGGGGAATGGTGGCTGTCTGGTCAGAAAACTCAGATGAACAGGTTGATCTGGGACTTCGACATGGCCTGGAGCGCGGTCGCCGCTCCCACGGGCTCGCCGAGGCCATCGACCATCTGGTCGGGCTTGATGCCGAGCAGGTCCATCGTCATCTGGCACGGCCAGAGATTGACTCCCATGTCCTTGCAGATATCCATCAGGTCCTCGGGCGGCATGAGGTTGTTCTTCTCGGCGACCTTGCGCATCATCCAGGCGCCGGATCCGCCCATGTTCAACTTGCTGAGCTTGGCCTTCTTCATGCCCGGTGCGTTCATGCCGGCCAGGGCCTTCGTCATGGAGTCGTAGCCGGTGAGGCGCACATCGTCCTTCACGAGAGGGAACAGGCCCCAGAAGGTGAAGAAGACGGTGACGTTCATGCCCGTGGCCGCACCGGTCGAACTCAAGATCATGGTGGGCCAGAGCTTGTCGAGATCACCGCTGAACGCGATGATCGTCATGGAATCCGGGGTGTCGCTGTCGCTCATAGGGGCTCCTCGGGGAGGCTGTGGAGGTGAATGTCCGGGCAATTCGGCAAAACCCTAGCGCGGATGGGTGCGCGGATATTAGCGTTTGCGCATATTCGTGTCCGACCCGGATTTCTCGTCCCTGACAGGAGCCCCCATGACCGCCTCGATCAGCCCCGCGGAGTTGTACGCCGAGATCGAACGAGGGGAGACCCCCTTCATCCTCGACGTGCGCAATCAGGACGAGTACGCCGTCTGGCAGATCGAGGGGCCCCGCGAGGTCCCCATGAAGAATGTCCCCATCTGGGTCGCCGTCGAGGAGAGCGAATCCCTGGCCGAGGAGCTTCCGGACAACACCGTCGTGGTTTGCGCACACGGCAACGGTTCGGATCTCCTCATCGATGTCCTGAAGGACGAGGGTCGCCAAGTCCGCACCCTCGAGGGAGGCACGGCGGCCTGGGCTCAGCTGCTCGTGCCCCGTGAACTGCCGAACCTGCCCGACGGTATGCGCGGCTGGCAGATCCAGCGGCCCTCGAAGGCCTGCATCTCCTATCTCATCGGTGTCCCCGGCCAGGGCTGCATCGTGGTCGATCCGGCCCGGTTCCCCGAGCCCTACGAGGCGCTCGCCGCCGAGCACGACATGAAGATCCTGCACGTCATCGACACGCACGTGCACGCCGATCACATCACCGGGGGTATCGAGCTCGCCGAGCGCCACGGGGCGTCCTACAGCGTGCCGATCGAGGACACCGGCGGCCCGACGCCGTTCCCGAACACCCCTCTCGTCGATGGTGAGGTGATCGATCTGGGGGATGCCCAGATCGAGACGCTGGCGATCAAGATGCCCGGCCATACCCCCGGCACGACCTGCGTGCACATCCCCGGTCATCTCCTGCTCACCGGGGACACCGTCTTCGTCCGCGGTGTCGGTCGGCCTGACCTCACGGGCAAGGCGGAGGAACTCGCCAAGGAGCTCTACCACACGGTGCACGATCGCCTGCAGCCGTTGGATCCGGCCACGATGGTGCTGCCCGCGCACTGGACCTTCGCCGATGAGGTGGGCGAGGACGGGCTGGTGCGCACCACCCTGGGTCACATCTTCGAGTCGACGCTGCTGAGCGAGGCTGATCTCGTCGCGTTCGTCAACGAGATCGTCACGAGCCTTCCCTCGGCGCCGGACACCTACGACACGATCCGCCTTGTGAATTCCGGTCAGGAAGCGACAGCGGAGGAGATCGAGTTCCTCGAAATCGGGAAGAACCAGTGCGCCGCATCGACGACGGTCTGATCTGATGGATCGCGCTACGGCCGTCGAGATCCACGAACTTCATGCCCGGTTGTGCAAGGCGATCGCGGATCCCAAGAGGCTGCTGATCATCACCGAGTTGCGCAATGGGCCGATGAGCGTCGGTGATCTTGCCGAGGCGCTGGAGATCAGCCAGTCCAACTGCTCCCAGCACCTCGCGATCCTCCGCGACCGCGGGGTCGTGGAGACCCAGCGCGAGGGTTCCACGGTGCGCTATTCCCTTCGCGGCGACAAGGTCGTCGCCGCGATCGACCTCCTGCGCGAATTCATGGCCGAGGAGTTGGGCACCGCGAGCCGCCTCGGCGCTGCAGCCGCCTCTCTCAGCCGCGGCTGAGCGCTTCCTCGACTGCCTCGGTCAACCGCTGCCGCGCACCGACCAGGCTCGGTCCATACCAGGTCAGGTCGCGTCCGCTCACGCAAGCGTGGGCCATCCCCGGGAAGGCTTCCGGGCCGTCGGTATCGCTGAAGGCGTAGGGCTCGTCCGGAAGCACGACGAGGTCGGCGCCGGTGGCATTCATCTGCTCGACGGTGACCTTCGGATAGTGGCTGTCGGAGGGCTCGAAGGCATTGCGCACGCCGCATCGGGCGAGGACGTCACCGGCGAATGTCGCGCGGCCCAACACCATCCAGGGTCGGCGCCAAATGGGGATCACGGCCTCGGCGATCGGTTCTGGGATCGGCATCGCCCACTCGATCTTGGCCTGGCTCAGCCAGTCGGGATCCGACTCGGCCCCGCACGCCTGCAGCATCAGCGAGAGTGCTGCGATCCCCTCGGGAACGGTCGTGGGATACATCACGTGCACTTGCAGACCCGCAGCGCGCAGCGCCTGCAGGTCCGCATGGCGATTCTCCTCAGCATTAGCCACGACGAGGTCCGGCTGCAGGGAGATGATGAGATCGATGTCGGGATTCTTCGTGCCCCTGATGCGTGCCACATCGAGGTCGTCCGGATGGGTGCAGTAGTCGGTGGCGCCGACGAGTCGGTGTGCCCAGGTGGCGGCGATGGCCTCGGTGAGCGAGGGGACGAGCGAGACGATCCGATCGGCCATGGCTCGAAGAGATCGATCAGGCGGTCGAGGTGTGCGTGGCCAGGGTGTCCATGACGGCCGCGCGACCGGCCTCGAGCCGAGCGATGGGAACGCGGAAGGGAGAGCACGAGACGTAGTCGATGCCGACCCCGTGGAAGAAATGAATCGACTCGGGGTCGCCGCCGTGCTCGCCGCACACCCCGAGTTTGAGCTCGGGCTTGGTACTGCGGCCCTTCTCCGTCGCGATGCGGATGAGTTCGCCGACACCGTCGACGTCGAGGCTTTCGAAGGGGGAGACCGTGAAGACGCCCTTGTCGAGGTACTGCGCGAAGAACGCCCCCTCGACATCGTCGCGCGAGAAACCCCAGGTGGTCTGCGTGAGGTCGTTCGTGCCGAAGGAGAAGAAGTCGGCTGCTTCGGCGACCCGCTTGGCGGTGAGGGCGGCGCGAGGGAGTTCCACCATCGTTCCGATGGGCATGCTCAGGGTCACCCCGTTCGCATCGGCCACCTCCGCGACGATATGACCGACCTCGTCGCGGACGAGGTGCAACTCCATCACGGATCCGATGAGCGGGATCATGATCTCGACCTTGGGATGCCCGCCTGCCTCGACGCGCAGCGCCGCAGCCTCGGCGATGGCGCGCACCTGCAGCGCATACAGGCCGGGGAGCACGAGCCCGAGCCGGACACCGCGTAGCCCCAGCATCGGATTGGCCTCGTGAAGTCGCTCGACCTCGTGCAGCAGTGCGACGTCGCGGGGATCGGGCTCCCCGCGTTCCGCCGCGAGGGCCACCTTGACCTTCAAGTCGACCAGGCTGGGCAGGAACTCATGCAGCGGTGGGTCGAGCAGACGGATCGTGACGGGTAGATCGTCCATCGCGTCGAGGATCCCGACGAAGTCATCGCGCTGCAGTGGAAGCAGTTCGGCGTATACCCCCTCGCGCTCCTCCGGGGTGTCGGCGAGCACGAGTCGCTCGATGAGAATGCGCCGGTCACCGAGGAACATGTGCTCGGTGCGGCACAGCCCGATGCCCTCGGCACCGAGCGTGCGAGCTCGGCTCGCATCCGTCACTGTGTCGGCGTTGGCGCGTACGCGCAGTCGCCGCACCTGATCGGCATGCTGCAGGATCCGGTCCACCGAGATGATGAGTTCCGCGATGTCTTCATCGGCTGCCTCGATCGCGGCACTCAATCCCGATTCCAGATAGGTCACCACTGGCGACGGGACGACGGGGACGGCCCCGACGAATACCTGCCCGGTGGATCCATCGAGGGAGATGACATCGCCCTGTTCGACCACGAGTTCGCCGGCAGTGGCGCGCAATCCCACCGCATCGACGTCGAGCTCCTCGGCACCGACGATGCAGGTGGTACCCATGCCACGCGCGACCACTGCGGCGTGGGAGGTCTTGCCACCGCGAGAGGTCAAGATGCCCTCCGCCGCGATCATTCCCTCGAGATCATCGGGATTCGTCTCGCGTCGGATCAGCACGACCTTCTCGCCGTTCGCCGCCCACTCGGTGGCCGTCGCGGAGTCGAAGACCGCCTTGCCGACGGCAGCACCGGGACTCGCGGCCATGCCGGTGGTGAGGTTCTCCCGGGGGCTGCGCGGATCGAACTGCGGAAACATCAACTTCGTGAGTTGTTCCCCGTTCACGCGAGCGAGGGCCTCATCCATCGTGATGAGGTGTTCATCGACAAGCTGCGTGGCAATGCGGAACGCGGCTGCCGCCGTGCGCTTGCCGACGCGGGTCTGCAGCATCCACAGCTTCCCGCGCTCGACGGTGAACTCGATATCGCACAGATCCCGGTAGTGCGTCTCAAGCCGGCGCATGATGTTCTGCAGCTCGTCGTAGGCCGCCGGATCGATCTCCGCGAAATCGGCCAGACTGATCGTGTTGCGGATTCCCGCGACGACATCCTCGCCCTGGGCATTGGTGAGGTAGTCGCCGTAGGAGCCGACCTTGCCCGTGGCGGGATCGCGGGTGAAGGCCACGCCGGTGCCGGAGTCCTGGCCGAGGTTGCCGAAGACCATCGTGACGACATTCACGGCCGTGCCGAGGTCGTGGGGAATGCGTTCGCGGCGGCGATACAGATGCGCGCGCGGGGTGTTCCAGGATGAGAACACCGCGGTGACGCACAGGTCGAGCTGCTCGCGCGGATCCTGCGGGAACGGACGACCTGAGTGATCGAGCACGATCTGCTTGTAGGTCTCGACGAGACCCTTCAGGCCGGCTACTGACAGAGCGGAATCCTCCGTCGCCCCCTCGGCTGCCTTGGCCTCCTCGAAGGCCTTCTCGAAGGAATCCCCTTCGACGTGCAGCACCGTGCGGCCGAACATCTGGATCAGGCGGCGGTAGGAGTCCCAGGCGAATCGCTCGTCATTGGTAGCAGCGGCCAAGCCGACGACGGAGTAGTCGTTCAAGCCGACGTTCAAGACGGTCTCCATCATGCCCGGCATGGAGAATCGCGCACCGGATCGAACACTCACCAGGAGCGGGTCGTTGATGTCCCCGAGTCGGCGGCCGAGGGCGTCCTCCAGACGCCGCAGGGCCATCGTGACCTGCACCCGCAGATCGGCCGGAACATCGCCCATCTTGAGGAACTCCCGGCATGCCTCGGTCGTGATTGTGAAGCCGGGTGGCACGGGCAGGCCGAGGCGCGTCATCTCGGCGAGGTTCGCGCCCTTGCCGCCGAGAAGATCGGCATCTTCTCGGCCGCCTTCGCTGAAGTCGTACACATACTTCGTCATCGTCGGTCCCAACTCCCGGTCGCGTCCGTCACGCCAGCGTCGGGTCTGACGCTACTCCCCGTGGCCTTCTGGTCGAAGGGTGCCGTCGGCTACGCGCACGATGCGGTCGGCGATGCGATCGGCTTCCTGTCGATCATGCGTGACGTGGATCGCGGGGGTGCCGAGGGTATGGAGCAGTTCGCGAACCTCCTCGACCAGTCGATCCCTCAGCTCGCGGTCGAGGGCGGCGAAGGGTTCATCGAGCAGGAGCAGGCGTGGACGCGGGGCCAGGGCGCGCGCCAGGGCCACACGTCCGGCTTCACCACCGGACAGCGTGGCGACATCGCGATCCCCGAAGCCACCCAGGCCGATCAGGTCGAGCAGTTCGTGGACTCGAGCGGTGATCTGTTCGCGCGGCATCCGGGACCGACGCAGGCCGTAGGCGATGTTGGCGCCGGTATTCAGATGTGGGAATAGGAGGGCATCTTGGAACACCAGGCCAAAGGAGCGCAGGTGGGCAGGAGTGTGGGTGATGTCGACGCCGTTCCAGCGGATGGTCCCGGCATCGAGGGGTTGCACTCCGGCGATGCATCGCAGGAGGGTGGACTTGCCCGAACCACTCGGCCCGAGCAGTGCCACGATCTCCGGGGAAGCGACGGCGAGGTCCACATCGCGCAGCAGTGTCGTGCCGTCGTAATCAAGGCGGGCACCGCTGATGATGAGGCCGGACTCTGTACTCACCAGCCACCTCCTCGGGCCGGCCTGGCTCTCTCGGCGAGGCCGATGATGACTGCGGTGACCACCACCAGGATGACAGCGAGGGCGAGCGCCTGTCCGAGGTTGGCCTCACCCGGGCGACCGAGGAGTCGAACGATCTGAATGGGCACGGTGGGTGTGTCGGCTCGGATGAGGAAGGCGGTGGCGCCGAATTCCCCCAGGGACACGGCGGCCGCGAGACCCGCGGCGACACCGGTGGCGCGCAGAGCCAGGGGGCCATCGACGGTGAGCCAGGCGCGCGCAGGGCGAGCGCCGAGTGTTGCGGCGACGTCCCGGAGCCGAGGGTCCACCGATCGCAGCACGGGCAGGACAACGCGAAGCACGATTGGCATCGCGACCAGTGCCTGCCCGAGCGGGACGAGCAGCCACCATCCGCGCATGTCGAGGGGGCCGCGCAGGGAGAACAGCAGCAGCCCCAAGCCGAGTGACACGGCGGACACTCCCAGCGGTGCGGTGATCGCCGTGTCGACCCAGCCGGCGCTGCGCCGCAGGAACGTGACGGCGATGGCGCCGAGAACGCCGAGTGTCACTGCGATCGCGGTAGCGACGATCGCGTAGCGCGCCGAGGTCAGCAGGGCCTCCCAAGCGGGAGTGGCGCGAGTCGTCGGATCCGTCGGCGAGAACACCTCCGCGTAGTAGTCCAGCCCCCAGCGTGAACCGACCCTGAGCGATCCGAGGAGCAGCGCGATCAGTGGGAGGCAGATCGCCGTGACCAGCGCGACGGTGTAGCCGGTGATCAGTCGATCGGCTGGGGAACGCACGGGGCTGCGGGGTGGCTCATGGGTCACGACGCCGGCAATCGATGTGCGTCGCTGCAGCGATGCGGACACGACGAGTGCGCTCACGACGACGATCAACTGAATGATGGCGAGGGTGGCCGCCGCATCAAGCGCCAGCGACTGGACAGCGAGCCGGTAGATCTCGACCTCGATGGTCGGCCAGGCGGGGTCGCCGACGATGAGGACGACCCCGAACGAGGTGAAGGTGAACAGGAAGACCAGTGCCGCGGAGGCGAGGATCGCCGGGCGCAGCATCGGCCAGGTGATCTCGACGAATCCCCGCCACGGTGGTCGGCCGAGGGATGCGGAGACGTCGAGATATCTCGGATCGAGTCCCGACCACACGCCGCCCACGACCCGGATGACCAGACCGACGTTGAAGAACACGTGCGCCACGATGATCGCCGCGGTCGTTCCGGCAAAGGGGAGGATCTCGCGAAAGGCGAGGCCGACGACAACCGTGGGAAGGACGAAGGGCACGGTGACCAGAGCGAGCAGCGCGCGTCGACCGGGGATGCGCAGTCGGTGCAGCGCATAGGCCGCGGGGAGAGCGAGGGCGATGCTCGCCACGGTGCTCACGGCGGCCTGACCGATGGTGTACGCCAGCACGCGCCACGTACTCGGTGAGCCCAGCACTGCAATGGGACCCTCAGTGCCTTCGAGACCCTCCGTGCCGTCGAGCCCCAGGCCGATCAGGAGCAGCGTGGTGAGCGGAATGACGAGCAGGATCGCCACCAGCGCGAGAGGGCCGATCGCCAGGAGTGCGCCAGGTCGAACCCCTCTCATGCCTCGGGTGCGACTCACCGCAACACGGTCTGCGTCCACTGCTCCACCCAGGTCGCGCGATTCTCCGCGATGACGTCGGCGTCCAGGGTCATCGGGTCAGTGGGGCGAAGTGCGAAGCGCTGGAATTCCTCGGGTAGCGGTGTGTCACGTCGAGCAGGGAACACGAACATCGACAGGGGGATATCGGCCTGCACCCGCGGTGACACGAGCCAATCGACCACTGCTCGGGCGGTGTCGACGTTGTCTGTGCCCCGCAGCACCCCGGCGAACTCCACCTGACGGAAGCAGCCATCGAGCATCACCGATGTCGAGGGTGCCTCGGGCTTTGGGTCAGCGGCGTAGACGATCTCGGCGGGCGGGCTGGTCGCGTAGGAGACCACGAGCGGTCGATCGCCCTCGCCACCACCGGCGGTGAACTCCGCGAGGTAGGCCTCCGACCAGCCATTGACGACCATCACCCCGTTGTCGCGCAGCGAGGCCCAATAATCGCGCCAGTCATCGCCGTAACGGGCGATCGTGGCGAGCAGGAATGCCAGGCCGGGGGATGAGGTCGCCGGATTTTGCACCACCAGCAGATCGGCATAGGCCGGATCGAGGAGATCGTCGAGGGTGGCGGGCGCTTCGAGACCGCGCTCGGCGAACCAGACGTCGTCGATGTTGATGCACACGTCACCATCGTCGATGGGGGTGACGACACCTTCACCGGCGGCGACGAGGTCAGTGTCCAGGGGAGCATCCGCGACATAGGGATCGAAGACCTCGGCGTCGATGGCGCGCGACAACAGCGTCGTGTCGACGCCAAAGAGCACGTCGCCGTCAGGATTCCCCGAGGCGAGAACGGCGCGGTTGACCACCTCGCCTGCATCTCCGGCCGGAATGAACTCCACCGTGATGCCGGATTCTGCCTGGAACTCCTCGACCAGCGACTCCGTGAGTGCGAAGGAGTCGTGGGTGATGACTCTCACGGTCTGCTCCTGAGCGGTCTGGGAACTCGCGCAGGCGCTCGTGGTGACGGCGAGTGCGGTGAGAATGGCGCCGCTCATGATGAGGGTGCGCCGGCCGGTGGTGGACATCAGCAGCATGAGCCCTTCCTCCCTTCGCTGGCATTACCCAGATCAGGTTGTCGATGAAGGGTCGGTGGCAGCGGCCACCCTCTCAGCCCGTCGATCCCACGAGCTCCCCTGGAATGTGTGGTCAGTCTAGCGGCAGCGGCGCGGTTCGCGCCCGGCCCGATGTCGTGCCAGGGTTTCGTCCCATGGGAGCTGCGGCAGGTCAGGAGTTGGTGGATCGATCGGTGCTCGTCGTCGGGGCGACCGGCGGGCTCGGATTCCCGATTTCGCGCATCCTGGCGGCTCAGGGGGCCCGTCTCACCCTCCACGGTCGAGATGAGGAGCGGCTGGCAGGGCTGGCCGAGTTCGGCACGACCGTCGCCGGAGACATCGCGCGCGCCGATACCCCGCGTCGGGTGGTGGAGGCGGCGATCGAGGCACATGGCCGCCTCGACGGGGTGGTGTACGCCGCGGGAATCGTGGCCTTCGGTTCCCTCGAGGAGACCCCGGATGACGTCCTCATCGACCTGTTCACGATCGACACCCTCGCTCCCATTCGGTTGCTGCGTGCCGCGATGCCGGCGCTTCGCGAGTCTGCGGAGGCAAAGCGTGGGCCCTTCGTCGCCATGATCTCGGCGGTAGTGGCCGAGCAGCCGATGCCCGGAATGGCCGCCTACTCGGCGGCCAAGGCAGCCCTCACGGCCTTCGATGCGGCGGCTGCTCGGGAGCTGCGACGCGGCGGGATCAGGCTCCTCGATGTCCGCCCGCCCCACACCGAGACGGGTTTGGCGACCCGCCCGAGGCTGGGCACCGCCCCCAAGCTCCAGGAGGGATTGAGCCCCGATTCGGTCGCGGAGCGCATCGTGACGGCGATCACATCCGGGGAGAAGGACCTGCCCAGTTCCGCTTTCACGGCCTCGGAGGGGTTCTAATAGAGATCATGGGTTCAGCGGCCGCATGGTGGTGGCGAGGTGCAGCGATCCTCGGCGCCGTCATCGTCCTCCTAGGAATCAGCCTCGCGGTTGCGTCCCCGGGAACCGTGTCCTCCCTGGGAGCGGCCGAGCCGACCAGTGAGCCAGCACCCGAGCAGGCTGCCGTCGTCCCGATTTCGCCGGAGGAAAGGCCCACCTTCGAGGCCACGACCCCGGTCATTCCCGTCGAGCAGCGGCCGGTCGCGGCGTTCCTCGGGGATTCCATCACCCGCGGGATGTCCGACCCGGACTTCGGTGTGGGGGAGCACTCCTGGTTCTACGGACTTCTCGATGACACGTACGGGGTGGTCCGGTGGGGCGGGACGACAGCCGAGAACGGCATCACCACCGCTCAGATGGTGGGCTTGGTCTGGGACGCGCTCTACCCCACACCCGATCTGCTGATCGTCCACGGCGGCACCAACGACGTCTCCGGCGAGATCACGCCCCCGGTTGTCGTGAACAACCTCGAGCGAATCCGCGTCGCCGCCGCTTCGGTGGGCGTGCCCCTCGCGGTCTGCACCCTCCCGCCCCGCGCCGAGCCGGCGGCCGATGCCCGGGTACTCGCGGTCAACGAGGCGATCGCGTACTGGGCGGCCGCGAATGATGTGACCGTCCTGGACACCGGATCGGTTCTGCGCGATCCGACCGTCGGTGGCTGGATTCCCGGCTACAGTGCCGATGGGCTGCACCCGACTCCGGTGGCGGCCTACCTGATGTCCCGAGTAGCCGCGGAGACCTTGCGAAACATACCCCTGGGGGTATAGGCTGGGCTCCACGAACTCAGTCGACCCGTGGAGATCTCATGTCCTACACCTCAGCCCCGCACGTGCTCATCCTCGATTCGACCGGTCTGGGTGATCGCAGTTACATCGCCCATGACGGTGTTCATGCGCTCGTGGTGGACCCCCAGCGCGACATCAACCGAGTCGAGGAGCTCCTCGCCGAGCACGGCCTGACCCTCACCCATGTGGCCGAGACCCATATTCACAACGACTACGTCACCGGTGGGCTGGAGTTGGCCCGTCGGCATGGTGCGACCTATGTCGTACCGGGCGATGTCGATCTGTCCTATGAAGGTCTGGCGGTGCGCGACGGCGACTCGTTCACGGTCGGAGACCTGACCGTCGATGTTTTGCACACCCCCGGTCACACGCCGCATCACGTGTCCTTCGCCGTGCGCAAGGACGACCACCTCGGTGCCGTCTTCACCGGTGGATCGCTGCTCTACGGAAGCGTCGGCCGCCCGGATCTCGTGGCCCCCGACCTCGCGGTGAAGCAGGCCCATGATCAGTGGCACTCGGCCCACAAGCTCGCATCGGAGCTCGAGGACGAGACGCCGATCTATCCCACCCACGGCTTCGGTTCCTTCTGCGCGGCGACCCAGGCGGCGGGCCTGTCCTCCACGATCGGCAACGAGAAGGCGATCAATCCCGCACTCACCCAGGACGAGCAGGAGTTCGTCGAGGTGATCCTCGCCGGGCTCGATGTGTTCCCCGCCTACTACGCCCACATGGGTCCGGCGAACGCTTCCGGCCCGCGCGATGTCGATCTGTCGATCCCCGAGCAGGCCGATCCCGCCGTGCTTCGGGAGCGGATCATGCGCGGCGAATGGGTGGTCGACCTGCGCTCCCGCGAGGTCTTCGCCGCCGGGCACGTTCCGGGCGCGCTGAACTTCGATCTTGACGGCGCTTTCATCAACTACCTCGCCTGGATGATGCCGTGGGGCACCCCGGTGACCCTCCTCGGCTCGACCCCTGAGCAGGTGCAGGCAGCGCATCGTGAACTGGTGCGCGTGGGCATCGACAATGCGGTCGGCCAGGCCACCGGTGGTCCGGACTTCTGGCTGGAGAATCCCGCGGATGCCCAGGTCCTCGAGCAGGTCGACTTCCACGGGGTCGCGGCGGCCCTCGCCGCGGATCCGCAGGCGTATGTCATGGACACCCGGCAGATCCTGGAGTGGGAGTCCGGCCATGTGCAGGGCGCGGTCTTCATGCCGTTCTACGAGGTGGCCGATCGGCTGGGGGAGATCCCCCGCGACAAGCCGGTCTACGTCTACTGCGGCTCGGGCTATCGCGCCGCCGCGGTCGCGTCGCTCCTTCAGCACGAGGGTTTCGCCAACATCGTGCACGTCAACGATGATTTCCCGAATGCGGCAGCCGCGGGACTCGCCATCGTGACCGAGGATGTGCCGGCCCGTGAGCCGGGCTGGACGTGGATCGCCTCGCGCTCGACGGTGCGCGAGTACAGCCCACGCACGGCAGCAGACGCAAAGGGCTGATCCCGAAGCACCATGACTGCCGAGCGTCAGTCGAATTCGAAAGCGCAGCGGGCCGAGATTGAACTCGGCCCGCTGCGCTTTCGCATCTCGATCCTG
>CAZVCZ010000031.1:0-9543 GCA_964626275.1 uncultured Bifidobacteriaceae bacterium
CGAGATCCCCCGGCTTTCCTCTAGCCAGGACGATCGCATTGCGCACGCGGGTGGCCATGAGCCAGGCCGTGCTCAACGCCTCGACATCAGAGGCATCGAGCAACCCCGCCTCCTGACTTGCCTGCAGGGCCACCAGTGTCGAGGTCGTGCGCAGTTCAGGCATGTCTGCGGCATGGCGCATCTGTTGCAGTTGGACCACCCACTCCACGTCGGACAGCCCACCGCGCCCGAGCTTGGTGTGCAGGGTCGGATCGGCACCTCGTGGCAGTCGCTCGGACTCCATTCGCGCCTTCAGTCGACGCATTTCCCGTAACGCCACCTCGTCGAGTCCGCCGCTCGGCCAGCGCAATGGATCGATCAGGGCCTGGAACTCCACGCCGAGAGCAGGGTCTCCCGCGACCGGGCGCGCGCGAATGAGCGCCTGTGCCTCCCAGGGAGACGACCAGCGGGAGTAGTACGCCGCATAGGACGCGAGGGTTCTCACCAACGGGCCCTGTCGTCCCTCGGGCCGAAGATCTGCGTCGATCTCCAGCGGCGGATCCGGGGATGGTGAGCTGAGCAGTCGTCGCATGTCGTTGACAATCGCCAAGGCCGCGTCCGTCGCCTCCTTCTCCGGAACTCCCGGGAACGGGTCGTGGACGAACATCACATCGGCGTCACTTCCGTAGCCGAGTTCGGCTCCCCCGAATCGACCCATCGCGATCACCGCGAGGCGTGTGGGAACCGCGCCCTTCGCTGATTCGTAGTTGTTCACCGCCGCCTGGAGCGCCGCCTGCAGCGACACCGAGGTGAGATCGCTGATGCCGGACATCACCTGAGGCGTAGCTGCTGCGCCGAGGATGTCGGCGGCGGCGATACGGAACAACTCACGGCGACGAAGCGCCCGAACCGCCGAAACGGTGGGCTCAGGCTCCTCGTGTCGACTCAGGATCGCTCCCGTCTCGACGCTCAACCTCTCCACATCGCGGGGCACAAGATCGCCATCCTCGGCCAGCATCGACACCGCATCGGGCGAACGAAGCAGGAGATCGCTGACGTACCGACTCGAGGACAGCAGTCTCGCCATGCGCTCTGCGGCCACGGATTCGTCGCGCAGCAGTCTGAGATACCAGGGGGTCGACCCGAGGTCATCACTCATGCGACGGAAGTCCAACAGCGCCGCGTCCGGGTCCGAACCATCAGCGAACCAACCCAGGAGTACGGGTAGCAGTGTCCGTTGGATGGCCGCCCGTCGTGACACCCCCGCGGTGAGCGCCTCCAGATGGCGAAGAGCACCGGCGGGATCGGCATAGCCCAGTGCCTGCAGTCGCTGAGCCGCTGCCTCCGGCGTCAGCCGAGCAACACCGGCATCGAGCCGTGCCACGGCTTGGAGGAGCGGTCGGTAGAACAACTTCTCGTGGATACGTCGCACCTCCCGGGACTGAGCAGCCCACTCGGCGGCCAACTCCGCGACCGGATCCCGACGGAAGCCCAGTGAGCGCCCTAGACGACGCAGTTCATTGTCGTCGTCCGGCACGATGTGGGTTCGGCGCAGTTCCTGTATCTGGATGCGGTGCTCCAGGGTGCGCAAGAAGCGATAGGCGGCCGCGAGAGTGGCGCCATCCTCACGTCCGACGTATCCCCACGTCGCGAGTGCCTCCAGGGCGGTCAGCGTTGTGGGATTGCGGACCATGACATCGCTTCGGCCATGCACCATCTGCAGGAGCTGGACGGAGAATTCGACATCTCGCAGGCCACCACGCCCGAGCTTCAACTGCCGATCCGCCTCCCGTGCCGGGACGTGCTCCTCGACCCTTCGCCGCATGCGCTGGACATCGACCACGAAGTCAGGGCGGCTCGCTGCCTCCCACACCTTCGGGGCGATCGCATCCATATAGGCACGGCCGAGGCCCGGATCACCGGCCGCGGCTCTGGCCTTGAGAAGGGCCTGAAACTCCCAGGTCGTCGCCCATCGGTCGTAGTAGCCGACATGCGAGGCGAGGGTTCTCACCAGGGCACCGGCCTTGCCCTCCGGCCTCAACGCCGCATCCACCTCCCACAGCGCACCCTCCGTCGTGTGCTCTCCGCACGCCCGAATGACACCCGTGGCGAGTTTTGTCGCCGACTTCAGCGCGGCGACCTCATCGGCGCCTTCCTCTAGCGGCTCGGCCACGAAGATGACATCGACGTCGCTGATGTAGTTCAACTCCTGCGCACCGCACTTTCCCATCGCGATGATGGAGAGCCGACACGGCGCAGCATCCTCCGGCAGATCGGCCCGCGCGATCGCGAGGGCCGCCTCCAGGGCAGCGTCGGCAAGATCGGCGAGCAGGCGACCGACATCATCGAAGATCCACTCATGCACCAGATCTCCGACAGCGATCGTCAGCAGCCAACGCCGGTAGCCGATCCGCAGATCGTCCAGGACATCGAAACCCGATCCTCGTGCCGTGGGCCGCGCATCGTGAGCATCAGCCCCCACCGCCTCGAGCAGTCCGGCCCGCATCTGATCCGCGGTCGGCTCGGTCGTGGCTGAGGCCAGGACATCGATCTGCTCTGGATGCCGGACCAAGAATCCCCCGAGCGCATCAGAGGCACCGGCGACGATGCAGAAGGACCTGCGAATGAGTGGATCTGCCAGAACGGCATGCTGCCCGGATTCAGGCACGTCACCGAAGACCGCCAGGGCTTGGTCCGGGTCTGCCGCGCGACTGAGGTCCTCGAGCAGCTCAGTTCGCGATTCCTCATCGAGGTCAAGCGCCGCCAACCGCATCTGCGCAGCGGCCGTGTCTATGAACCCCGCCCGGGCAAGGGGCGCGGTGGTGGAGGACTGTCTTCCCGCGTTCATGACGGCGTGGTCACAGCAATGGCAGATAGCGTTCGATCTCCCAGGCGTTCACCTGTCGTCGGTAGTCCTCCCACTCTGCCTTCTTGTTCCGCAGGAAGAAGTCGAACACATGCTCCCCGAGGGTCTCCGCGACGAGTTCGGAGTCCTCCATCGCCTGGATCGCCTGGTTGAGGCTCGTGGGCAGCGGGGTCATTCCGAGTGCTCGTCGCTCCCCGGATGTCAGAGCCCAGACATCATCCTCGCTGCCGGGTGGCAATTCGTAGCCCTCCTCGATTCCCTTCAGTCCCGCGGCCAGGATGACCGAGAAGGCCAGGTAGGGATTGCAGGCGCTATCCAGGGAACGGAATTCGATCCGCGTCGAGTTGCCCTTGCTCGGCTTGTACATCGGGACGCGCACGAGAGCTGAGCGATTGTTGTGACCCCAGCAGATCCACTCCGGCGCTTCTCCCCCACCTGCGAGCCGCTTATAGGAGTTGACGAACTGATTGGTGACGGCACTGATCTCGGGAGCATGGGTGAGCAACCCCGCGATGAAGGATCGGGCGATCTTCGACAGTTGATACGGCGCACCTGGTTCATAGAACGCGTTGCGGTCGCCCTCGAAGAGTGACAGGTGCGTGTGCATGCCCGAACCGGGAGCATCTCGGAAGGGCTTGGGCATGAAAGTGGCGTAGACACCCTGTTCGAGGGCAACCTCCTTGACGACGAGTCGGAAGGTCATCAGGTTGTCCGCGGTGGTGAGCGCATCCGCGTATCGCAGGTCGATCTCCTGCTGTCCCGGTCCCCCCTCGTGATGACTGAACTCCACCGAGATACCCATGGACTCCAGCATGGTGATGGCGTTTCGGCGGAAGTCGTAGCCGATGGCCTGGGGCGAATTGTCGAAGTAGCCGTAGTGGTCGATCGGCTCCAGCGGACCCTCCCCGGGTGCGTTCTTCAGCAGGTAGAACTCCACCTCGGGATGCGTGTAGAACGCGAACCCCATGTCGGCGGCGCGAGAGAGAGTTCGCCGCAGCACCCAGCGGGGATCGGCATAGGACGGCGAGCCATCCGGCATGTGAATATCGCAGAAGATGCGAGCCACCCCCGCAGACTCACCTCGCCACGGCAGGATCGCGAAGGTCGACGGGTCGGGCTTGGCGAGCATGTCCGACTCAGAAACCCGGGCGAAGCCCTCGATCGCCGATCCGTCGAAGCCCAATCCCTCTTCGAAGGCCGCTTCGAGTTCCGCGGGCGCGACGGCAACCGACTTCAGCGTCCCCAGGACGTCGGTGAACCACAGGCGCACGAAGCGGATGTCCCGCTCCTCGATGGTGCGCAAAACGAAATCGGTCTGCTTGTCCATGACCCCATCCTGCCAGGGTCCTCCGGGACACAGCAGGGGCTAGCCTGTCCTTCGTGCCGACCCTGCGTCTCGCCCTCGCTCAGGTCAACCCCACCGTGGGCGACCTGCTGGGCAATAGTGCGCTCATCCGCGAAGCGATCGAACGCGCCGATGCACTCGGAGCGGATCTGGTGGTTCTTCCCGAGATGGTGCTGACGGGTTATCCCATCGAGGATCTGGCGCTGCGTCCCTCCTTCCAGCACGCGACTGCCCAAGCCCTGCACGAACTCGCCGCGGATGTCGCCCGTGACGGTCACGGCGAGATCGTTGCGCTGGTGGGCAGCCTCGGTACAGCGTCGGATGGCAGACCCTCCAACACGGCAGCCGTCCTCCATCGCGGAAAGGTCATCGCCGAGTACGCCAAGCACCATCTGCCCAACTACGGCGTCTTCGACGAGTTCCGCTACTTCGCACCCGGGGACCACCGACTCACGCTGCACGTCGCCGGCGTCGACGTCGGAGTCGCGATCTGCGAAGACCTATGGCGGGGCGCCGATCCGCGACCGTGGGCGGATGGCCTCGGCCTCCTCGTTGTGCTCAACGGATCACCCTATGAGCAGGCCAAGGACGATGCTCGAGGCGAGATGTGCAGCAGGCGCGCCCTGGAGTCGGACTGTCCACTCGCCTACGTGAATATGGTCGGGGGGCAGGACGAGTTGGTATTCGATGGCGACTCGCTCATCGTGGATCGCAGCGGACATGTGATCGTGCGAGCCGCACAGTTCGTCTAGCACCTTCTCACCGTCGATCTCGATTGCGTGCCGGGACAGGCCCCCGATGCCCTCGAGATCACGTCCGCGCCCCGAGATCACGGCGCACCACTTCCACCGACGGTCGCCGCCGCGCTCAGTGACGAGGAAGAGGCCTATCGAGCCCTTCAACTCGGACTCGCCGACTACGTGGACAAGAACGGATTCCGCAGCGTCATCCTCGGCCTGTCCGGCGGGATCGACTCAGCTCTCGCCGCCGCTATCGCGTGCGATGCCCTCGGGCCGGACCGGGTCTTCGGGGTCTCGATGCCCAGTTCCTACTCCTCGACGCATTCCCGGGACGACGCGCGCGATCTCGCCGAGCGCACCGGCCTGAACCTGCGCACCGTTCCGATCGCACCGCTCGTGCAGGCCTTCGCAGACGAGATCGATCTGCGGGGATTGGCCGAGGAGAACATCCAGGCACGAATCCGCGGTGTGACGCTCATGGCGCTGTCCAACTCCGAGGGCCACCTCGTCCTCGCGACCGGCAATAAGAGCGAACTCGCCGTTGGCTATTCCACGATCTACGGGGATGCCGTCGGGGGATTCGCGCCGATCAAGGACGTGCCCAAGTCCTTCGTCTGGCGCTTGGCCCGATGGCGGAACGATGAGGCCGAGCGACGCGGACAGACCCCTCCGATTCCCCCGAACAGCATCACGAAGCCGCCGAGCGCTGAATTGCGTCCGGGACAATTGGATACCGATTCGCTGCCTCCCTATGAACTACTCGATGACCTGCTCGACTCCTACGTGGAGGGTGATCGCGGCGCCAGCGATCTCATCGCCGCGGGATTCGACCCGGACCTCGTCGAGCGAATCCTGAGGATGGTCGACGCTGCGGAGTACAAGCGTCGCCAGTATCCGCCCGGAACGAAGATCTCCTCGAAGGCATTCGGCCGTGATCGCCGGTTGCCCATCACCAACTGCTGGCGCGAAACAGCTCACCCAGGCGAGTGACCGTCGCGCTCGGGGCGCACCTCTTCGGCGAGTTCGCGAGAGTAATCATCGACCTCATGTGCGACTAACTCATCGACAGGACTATCCGAACTAGGCGCGACATCCTGGCGAGGTGGCGTGATCCTCGGCAGCGCGAAGCCGACCGCGAGCGCCGCCAGCACGACGATCCCGAAGGATACGTAGTAGGTCAGATGCGACGCATCCAGGAAGACCGCGAAGGCTTCGCTTCGGACCTGGTCGATGACGGCAGCCGGGGCGGTCGAGGCGTCGAGAAGCGCATCGGTCGCGATGATGGACTCCGAGGCAACCTGCACCGCCTCCTCCGGGATTCCCGCATCACGCAGGATCGGCGAGATCGAGGTGGCGTACTGGGTCGCCAACAGGGTGCCGATGATCGCCACACCCAGGGCTCCACCGACCTGTCGGACGGTGTTCTGGACCGCTGAGCCCGCTCCGGCACGCGCGAGCGGCAGCACGTTCTGCATCACCGTCGAGGCAGGGGCGATGACATTGCCCATACCGAAACCGAAGATGAAGAACCCCACGAGCAGCATCCACAGGGGGCCATCGAGTGACAGTTGAGTCAGGGCGAGCAGGGCGAGGGCAACGAGGACCAGGCCGGTGGTCATCACGGCCCGGTATCCGAACCGGAGCACCATGCCCGCGCTGCGCGGTGCCGCGAGCAACTGGCCGACCGCGAAGGGAATGAAGCACAGGCCGGCCGCCAACGTGTCATAGCCGCGCAGGATCTGCAGGTAGAAGGGCAGCGTGAAGGTGATCCCCGACAGCGCGAAGAAGGCCAGGCTCACCGCGATCAGGCTCACCGCGTAGCCGCGATTAGTGAACAGCCGCACATCGAAGCTGCTGTGATCGCTGCGGTACTCCCACCATAGGAAGACCCCGATGATGACCAGCCCCGCGATAACCGGGACGAGCACGCTCGCCGCCAGCCAGTCGCGTGTCCGGGATGCGTCGATGATGCCGTAGACGAGCAGGACAAGTCCGACGACGGAGATGACCAAGCCCACGAGGTCGAGCTTTCGTGGATGCGGATTGCGCGTCTCCGGGACGATTCGAGCGATGAGGACCAGGCCGACCGCGACAATCGGCACATTGATGAGGAAAACCACACCCCAGTCATTGCCGGTCAACCAACTCGACCAGGTGGGGTGTGCCAGCAGCAAGCCACCCAGGACAGGACCCAGTGCGACAGCAGCACCCACCGCCCCGGCCCACGCTCCGATCGCCTTTCCTCGCTCATGGGGAGGGAAGACCACGGTGATGATCGCCAGCGTGGTGGGGAGCACAGCGGCACCGCCGATTCCCATGATCGCTCGGAACGAAATCAGCATCCCCGCATTGAGGGAGAAGGCACAGATCGCGGACGCGACCGCGAAGACCAGCAGCCCAATGACCAGGACACGTTTGCGTCCGATCCGATCCCCGATCACACCCCAGGTGAACAGCAAAGCCGCAAAGGTCAGGATGTAGCTGTCGATCGACCACACGAGCTCAGCCGGTGTGGCACCCAGATCGGCCTGGATGGTCGGGAGAGCGATGTTGAGAACTGTGTTGTCGAGGACAACGACCAACAGACTGACAACGAGGACACCGAGGATGGCCCATCGACGAGGGTGGCCCGAACCATCGGTCATCCACGCGTCATTCACTTGGCGAACGGTACTCCGACGGAATTCCCCACCCCGCGGAGGTGCCTCGGAGGCCAACGTGTGCCACCATTGACCCGTCCGGGGACTCCGCACGGGAGCCTCGAGATTGGAGCACTGCCATGTCGGATACCTCTGTCCTGTACGGCTCCCAGCGATCCGGTCGTGTCACCGTCCGTGATCTCACCCAGGCGAAACTAGCCGGTGAACGCTGGCCGATGATCACCGCCTACGACGCGATCTCCGCCTCGATCTTCGACGAAGCCGGAATACCCGTTCTCCTCGTCGGAGACTCTGCGGCCATGGTCGTCTACGGCTACGACTCGACCGTCCCCATCACGGTGGACGATCTGATCCCCCTGACACGCGCCGTGGTGCGCGGTTCGCATCGAGCGATGGTGGTGGCCGATCTGCCCTTCGGTTCCTATCAGGCGAGCGTCGAGCAAGCCCTCGAGACCGCGACGCGATTCATGAAGGAATCCGGCGCCCACGCGGTGAAATTGGAAGGCGGGAAACAGGTGCTTCCCCAGGTTGAGGCTCTCGTCGCCGCGGGCATTCCCGTGATCGGGCATCTCGGCCTGACTCCGCAGTCGGTCAATGTGCTCGGCGGTTACCGTGTGCAGGGGCGCGGCGAGGCCGGGGAGATCCTGATGCAGGATGCCAAGGCCCTTGAGGCCGTCGGCGCCAGCGGTGTCGTGCTCGAATGCGTGCCGAGCGAGTTGGCCAGCCGGGTCACCGAGATCCTCGCGATTCCCACCATCGGGATCGGCGCGGGTTCCGCCACTGACGCCCAGGTACTGGTGTGGCAGGACCTGCTCGGGCTCACCTCCGGGCCGACGCCGAAGTTCGTCGCCCGGTATGCCGACATGCGCTCGACCATGGCGAACGCCGTGAGCGAGTGGGCAGCGGATGTGCGGACGGGAGCGTATCCCGGACCCGAGCATTCCTACTCGTGATCACCCGTCAACATCGGTGACGCGGATTCCCGCGTGCGCCTTGTATCGACGATTCATCGAGATGAGGTTCGCGGTGAAGGCCTCCACCTGACCGGCGTTTCGTAGTTTCCCGCCGTAGATGCCACGAACCCCGGGGATCATCGACGCAAGGGCGGATACGGCATCGGTCGCGGGCCGGTCATCGCCGAGCACGAGCACATCGGTATCCACACTCTCGAGATCATCATCGAGGAGCAGGACTGCGGAGACGTGGTGGAAGGCCGCCGTCACCACACTGTCGGGAAGCAGCTCCGCGGCCTGTTGGGCAGCAGAACCCTCAGGCACGGAGAGCGCGAAGGCACCCCCCTTGTCGAATCCGAGCGGGTTCACGCAATCGACGACGATCTTCCCGGCTAGTACAGCCGCGAGCGGAGCGATCGTGTCGGCGTGCGCCGCCCAAGGCACCGCAATGATGGCGATGTCGCAACCCTCTGCACAGGTGTGGTTGTCCGCACCTGACACGCCCACAAGGGTGGCGGCCACCTCACGAGCGCGTGCCTCATCACGTGAACCGATAGTGACGTCGAGACCGGCTTGCGCAAAGCGCACGGCGAGTCCGCGTCCCTGTTCACCCGTTCCACCGATGATGCCGATTCGTGCAGTTCGAATGTCCATCACCGACTCTTCATCTGCCACCTGTGTCATAAGCGAATGTTGTCAGACTGCACGACCTGAACACACATGCGGTGCGCATAGCAACATTGACGCGGCACATTTCGCATGCGCGACACGCCGATGCAGTGTGGAAAAAGATGAAATTTCTGTCACAGTTATACATAACGAACTCGCCACAAGGCGAGTAATGACATGTCAGGAGGCACCGTGGCGGTCGCAAAGAAGACCACCGCACGTAAGTCTGCCGCGCGCAAGCGCCCGGCAGCCAAGAAGGCGGCAGCGAAGAAGACAACCGCACGCAAGCGTCCCGCGGCCAAGAAGGCAGCAGCCAAGAAGACCGCACGCA
>CAZVCZ010000031.1:9643-15559 GCA_964626275.1 uncultured Bifidobacteriaceae bacterium
CGCACGCAAGCGTCCCGCGGCCAAGAAGGCAGCAGCCAAGAAGACCGCACGCAAGCGTCCCGCGGCCAAGAAGGCAGCAGCCAAGAAGACCGCACGCAAGGCACCGGCGCGCAAGCGTCCTGCAGCGAGGAAGACCGCTGCACGGAAGACCACGCGTCGTCGCTAGTCGACACCTCTCACGTTGAAGGGCCCCGCACCAGTTGGTGCGGGGCCCTTCAACATTTGCGTTGGTCAGTCGTCTTCGGCGTCCCAGGCCTCACTGCGTGCTCGGGCCCGCTCCATGGCGGATTGAGCCTCCTCGCGCGTTGCGTAGGGCCCCATCCTCTCCGAGTTCGGATCCCCCGGACCCTGCTCGACGGTGAGTGTGCGCAGGTTGAACCACCACTGCGCACTACCTTCGGTACCCAGGTCCACGATCGCCTCCCACCACTGATGTCGAACACCGTCCGTTCGACAGATGACGACAGCCTAGCCGTGCCCCGTTCTCGCTTCACGCCTACACTGCCTGACATGACTGTGACGCGCGCTCCCCTCGAGCCTGGCGTACTGTCCGCACCTCGATCCGTGCCCCGCCACATTCCCCGACCGGAGTACGTCGGCAAGCCCGCGCCCTCACCGGATGGCACTCCGGAGGTGAAGGATGCCGACACCATCGAACGGATGCGCGCCGCTGGGCAACTCGCCGCGCGCGCTCTGCAGGAGGTCGGTCGCCACATCGCCCCTGGCATCACCACCGACGAACTCGATCGCATCGGACATGACTTCCTCGTTGATCATGGGGCCTACCCGTCGACGCTGGGTTACCGCGGATACCCCAAGTCGCTGTGCTCGTCCCTTAACGAAGTGATCTGCCACGGTATCCCCGACTCCACCGTCGTTCAGGATGGAGACATCTGCAATATCGACATCACGGCCTTCCTCGATGGCGTGCACGGCGACACCAACGCCACATTCCTCGTCGGTGAGGTGGAGACCGACGTCGTCGACCTGGTCGAACGTACCCACGAAGCCACCATGCGCGCGATCTCCGCGGTTGCGCCAGGTCGTCCGCTCAACGTCGTGGGACGGGTCATCGAGAGCTACGCGAAGCGTTTTGGTTACGGCGTAGTGCGCGACTTCACCGGACACGGCATCGGCACGTCCTTCCACTCCGGACTCATCGTGCCCCACTACGACGACCCGAATCTCAACGTCATGCTCGAGACGGGCATGACCTTCACGATCGAGCCGATGCTCACCCTGGGAACCTACGACTACGAGATGTGGGATGACGGCTGGACGGTGGTCACGAAGGATCGTCGCTGGACCGCCCAGTTCGAGCACACGATCGTCGTCACCGACACCGGCAGCGAGATTCTGACCCTGCCATGAGCCGACTGCCATGACGTCGAAGCCACGTTGGCTCACCGAAGACGAGCAGAACGCCTGGCGCGCTTGGCTCGAAGTATCCGCCCTGCTGCCTGATCGGCTCAATCGCGACCTGATCGAGCAACGCGGCATCACGTTGGCCGACTACGTGATCCTCGTCCACCTCTCGGAAGAACCAGACCGACGCCTGCGCATGAGCGATCTGGCCGACCGCACGTCGTCCTCGCGCAGCCGACTGTCCCATCAGATCGATCGCATGGAGGCCGCCGGCCTGGTGACTCGCGAGGTGTGCTCAGACGATAAGCGCGGAACATTCGCGGTTCTCACCGCTTCCGGGTGGGACACCATTGTCGCTGCAGCGCCGGATCACGTCGAGAGCGTACGTCGCAATCTCATCGACGTCCTCGGGCCAGACCGCTTCACCCGATTCGGCCGAGACTGCCAGGCCATCGCAGAGCATCTTCGCGATACGTGATGAGGACACCCCGGGGCGGCGGACGAGTCGACCTGTAAGCCGGGTTCTGTACCCGTGGAACACGGGCGGTGATCATCCATCTGCGACCACTGTTGCCAGTGGCCTGGTGCGGTCCACCCGCGGACATCGGGCGGGCAGCCCGTCCGCGCAGATCGGCGAACCGATCCTTTCGACCTTGCTCCAGGTGGGGTTTACCGAGCCGGTGCAGTCACCTGCACCGCTGGTGGTCTCTTACACCACCGTTTCACCCTTGCTCCCGCATCGCGCGGGGGCGGTCTGCTTTCTGTGGCACTGATCCCGCGGGTCACCCCGGGTGGGCGTTACCCACCACCTTGCCCTGTGGAGCCCGGACTTTCCTCGACCTCGCTGAGCACAGCGAGACCGCGATCACCCGGTCGACTCGTCCGTCGCGACCCCAGGGTAGCCGGTAGGGTCCTGGAGCGTGCTCATCCTGCTGCCACCGAGCGAAGGCAAGACCGCCCCAGAACGTGGACCGTCGCTGTCGCTGCAGAGTCTGGACTTCGCCGAACTCAACCCCGACCGGGAACGCATCCTCGACGCGCTGATCAAGGTGAGCAAGGGTCCGCGATCGCGCGCCCGCACGATCCTCGGGATCTCGGAGCGTCTCGATCACGAGATCGATCGCAATGTGGAAGCACGTCAGGCACCCTGTGCTCCTGCCGGTGAAATCTACACCGGAGTGCTCTACGACTCCCTGGGCTGGAGCACCCTCACCGCGGCGCAACGCAAGCGCGCGGGCAGTCGCGTGGCGATTGCCTCCGCACTATTCGGCCTACTCCGTCCCACCGATGTGATTCCCGCGTATCGCCTCTCGGCCGATACGACGCTGCCTACCATCGGAACGCTTCGATCCGCCTGGAGCACGGCCGTGCCCGATGCGATCCGCAACGCAGCGCAACGTGGCGTCATCCTCGACCTCCGATCGAGTGCCTACGTGAATCTCGGGCCGGTGCCCACGGACCTGGCTGAACGCACGGCAGTGGCTCGTGTTCTGCAGCAGAAGGGGGCGAAGAGGGTCGTCGTCAGTCACCACAACAAGGCGACCAAGGGACGTCTCGTTCGATCACTGCTCGGCGTGGGGCGGATCAAGAACATCCCTGATCTCGCCGGCGCCCTCGGCGAAGCCGGCTATCGAGTCGAGTTGAATCCCGGACGCAACGACTCGACACCGTGGTCGGTCGATGTTGTCGTCGACGAGGTCTAGATCCCGAATCCCGCATCGACTCCGCGCAGGTGCGCCGACTCGGCGAAGCCGAACATCGATGAGTTCCCATCGGCGAACCACGCGATTGTCGTCAACGAGCACGGCTGCAGCTCCATGCGGTACAGGCTGTGCAGCGGAGCATCGACGCACAGTCCGACGATGAGTTTGATCGGCGTCACATGAGCGATGATCCCCACCCGCTTGCCCGCGTGGGCCGTCAGGATCTCCCGGCGAGCGCGGTCGACCCGGTCACGACACTCGGCGAAGGACTCACCCTCGGGAGGAGCGACATCGGTCGACGCCAACCACGCCGCCAACTCATCCGGCCACTCCTGCTGGACCTCCGCGAAGGTGAAGCCATCCCACCGACCGAATGAGCACTCGGCCAGACCTTCATGGAGTTCCACCGGCGCTCCGGTGGCGGCCGCGAGAATGTCCGAGGTTTCTCGAGTGCGGGCCAGGGGCGAGGAGACGATGACATCGACTCCCCCGCGTGCGCGGACCTCCTCAGCCAGCGCCTGCGCCTGCACGATCCCGAGCGGGGCCAACGGCAGATCCGCTCCGCCGCGACCGGAGAATCGCTTCTCCAGGCTGTACGCCGTCGCTCCGTGGCGACCCAGCATCGTCAATGTCGGTGTTCCCAGATCACTGGCCCAGCCGATCATCGTCCGGGGTGGCGCGACCTTGGTGCGAGCGATGTCCTCGACGATCTCGCCGACGACATCCTCGGCTTCGCCCTGGAGACTGGCCACATCGCCGGGGTGGCGCAGGATCGGAGCCATGCGCCCCTGGGCTGCGGCATCGAGGGCCTCATTCGCCAGAGCATCAGCAGCCTTGTTCTGTTCCCGGGGCACCCAGGTGAACGTCACCGCTTCCGCCACATCACGGACCCGCAGCGCGAGTGGCTTCAACGCGGCGTTCTTGATGGCCCATCTGCCCGACATCTGCTCGACGACGAGCTTGGAGTCCAGGCGGGCCTCGATGGGGGCCGAGTCATCTATTCGTCGCGCTTGCTCGAGTCCGGCCAGCACTCCCCGGTATTCCGCGACGTTGTTCGTGGCCTCTCCGATGTATTCGGCAACCTCGGCGAGGACGACGCCCGACTGGGCATCCTTGATCACCGCACCGTAGGCCGCCGGACCCGGATTCCCTCGGGAGGCGCCGTCGGCTTCGACGATGAGCCGGCGTGTCACAGGCCCGACTCGGGCGTGCGAATCAGCAGCCGGCGACACTCCTCGCATCGCAGCACCTCATCGGGGGCTGCCTCGCGGATCCGGGAGATATCGACCGGGGTCAACTCGATTCGACAGCCCTGACAGCGCCCCTGATGCAGCCGGGCCGCACCGATACCCCCGTAGTCCGCGCGCAAGCGGTCGTACAGGCCCAGGAGTTCGGCAGGGACCTGCCCCATGAGATGACTGCGGTCCGCCCGCAATGCTGCTTCCGACTCCGCGAGTTCCGCCACGACGGCATCACGCGCGGAGATGGCCTGACGCATGTCCTCGGCGAGCGTCTCGCGCTGACTGCGCAGATCACGCAGGTGGTGCTCGGCATTCTCCAGACGTTCCATGACCTCGATCTCGACGTCCTCGAGTTCCGCCTGTCGACGAGCGAGAGATGCGATCTCGTTCTGCAGACTGGTCAACTGCTTGGGATCGGTGATCGAACCGGAATCGAGGAGGGCGGAGTCCTTCGCGCTGCGTTCGCGCACGAGTTCGACGTCATTGTCAGCCTTGCGCTGTTCCAACTGCAGATCGCTGACCTCGACCTCCGCGGTGGTGATGTCACCGGCGAGAGTGCGATCGCGAGTCGACAATTCCTGGACGCGTTGCTCCTCGGGAAGGGAGGCCCGACGATGCGCAATGCGATCGAGATCGGTATCGACCTGCTGCACGTCGAGCAATCGCTGCTGATCGGTGGGATCGGCTTTCAGGACTGACTCCTCACATGCAATGACCACGGGTCTGTCACCCGGGTCGACACCAGCGTCTCCACCGTAGCGCCCCGCGCCTCGAGATCGGCACGCAGAGCGTCGGCTGCGACGGGCAGCCAGGGCCATTCACTCGCCCAGTGCGCCAGGTCCACGATGGCGCATCCTCCGGCGGCACGATGATCAAGGGTTCGATGGTGCTTGCAGTCGGCCGTCACGAAGACATCCGCACCCGCTGCTTCCGCGACTGCCGCCAGCGACTCCCCGGAGCCTCCGCACACCGCCACTCGGCGAATGGGCTCATCCGGATCGCCGGCCGCCCGCACTCCCTGTGCCGTCGCCGGTATGGCCGACGCCACCACCTCGACGAAGCGAGAGAGGGGCATCTCCTGAGCAAGGTGTCCCAGTCGACCCAATCCCATCGACGGGTCCTCGGCATCGGGAACCAGCGGCTCCACGTCGACCAGCCCCAAGGCATCGGCGAGTGCATCCGAGACACCCGGGTCTGCCCGATCAGCATTGGTATGGGCCGCGAACAGCGCGCATCCGTTCCGGATCAGGCGATGGACAAGCCGTCCGCCAGGGGTCACCGCCGCCACACCATGCACCGGAGTCAAGAACAGCGGATGGTGGGTGACGATCAGATCGGCGTTCACCGATGCGGCTTCCTCGGCGATCTCCTCAGTCGGATCGACCGCAAATAGGACACGGCTGATCTCCTGCTCGGGTGCACCGCACACCAGCCCGACCGCATCCCAGGACTCCGCGAGCGCGGGAGGATAACGGGCCTCGAGCGCCTCGATGACCTCCGAAAGCATGGGCGAGCGCACGTGGGCAGAGTACCGGGGAGGTAGCCTCCTCCACGGGCCTGTAGCTCAGTTGGCTAGAGCACGTCCCTTACAAGGACGGGGTCGCCGG
>CAZVCZ010000032.1:0-15446 GCA_964626275.1 uncultured Bifidobacteriaceae bacterium
CCTGGCGTGCGGGCAGTGAGTGCACGAGGATCCGCATCTTGGACGGCACGACCTCGAGCCACGCGGGCACGTCCTTCTCGCCGATCTCGGCGTGAGCCACGACGAACGGGGTCATCTCGCGGGATCCGGGGCGCACCTCGATGATGTCCTGCGGCTGCACGCGGTAGGACGGGATGTCCACCTTGTGTCCGTTGACGGTGAAGTGGCCGTGGCGCACCAACTGGCGGGCCATGTCGCGGGACTTCGCGAAGCCCGCTCGGTAGACGACGTTGTCCAGTCGGCTCTCGAGGATGCGCAGCAGGTTCTCACCTGTCTTGCCCTGCTTGCGATGGGCTTCCTCGTAGTAGCCGCGGAACTGCTTCTCCAGCACGCCGTAGATGCGTACAGCCTTCTGCTTCTCCCGCAACTGCAGCAGGTACTCGCTGTCCTTCGACCGACCGCGGCCATGCTGGCCGGGAGGGTAGGGACGCTTCTCGAAGGGACACTTCGCGGATTCGCACTTCGAGCCCTTGAGGTACAACTTGGTCTTCTCGCGACGGCACCGCTTGCAGTCGGGTCCGGTGTATCGAGCCATGGGTGTGATCAGCCTTTCTCAGACGCGACGGCGCTTGGGGGGACGGCACCCGTTGAAGGGCACGGGGGTGACATCGGCGATCGATCCCACCTCGAGGCCGGTGGCCTGCAGGGATCGGATAGCGGTCTCGCGGCCGGAGCCGGGACCCTTGACGAACACGTCGACCTTGCGCATGCCGTGTTCCATCGCCCGGCGGGCAGCTGCTTCGGCGGCGAGCTGGGCGGCGAAGGGAGTCGACTTGCGGCTGCCCTTGAAACCGACCTGGCCGGAGGAGGCCCAGGCGATGACCGCACCACTGGGGTCCGTGATCGACACGATGGTGTTGTTGAACGTGCTCTTGATGTGAGCGTGGCCGTGGGCCACGTTCTTCTTTTCCTTGCGGCGCACCTTCTTGGCGCCGGCCTTACCTGACTTCGGGGGCATGTCCTCAGCTTTCGTGGGTTCGTGCGAACGAGTCTCGTCGGGGCGGCGTGCGCGTTGCGGGCGCCAGCCCTACCTCGTGGGCTACGTGGTGGATTACTTGGTGGCCTTCTTCTTGCCGGCGACGGTCTTGCGCGGGCCCTTGCGGGTGCGCGCGTTGGTGTGGGTGCGCTGTCCACGCACGGGCAGACCGCGGCGATGGCGGATGCCCTGATAGCTGCCGATCTCGACCTTGCGGCGGATATCGGCGGCCACCTCACGACGCAGATCGCCTTCGACGCGCAGATTGGCTTCGATCCAGTCGCGAAGGGCGACGAGCTGATCATCGGTGAGATCGCCCGCCCGCAGATCGGGGCTGATGCCGGTGGCCTCGAGGGCTTCGGCCGCACGGGTGCGTCCGACGCCGTAGATGTAGGTGAGCGCGACGACCATCCGCTTATCGCGGGGCAGGTCGACGCCAACGAGACGTGCCATGGGTGTTCCTCTTCTTCCTGCGTGCTCTCGACGAGGTCTGGAAGCGATGCCGGTCCTCAACACCGTGAGGTCCTCGGCCCCGTCGACCGAGGGTGTCGTCCCAGTGGCCCGCACGAGGCGCACCGGGGGTCGGGCTTCGCTAGTGGAAATCCACCGTCGGGGTTGTCTCCCCCGACGGAGGCGCAGCGGGGGTGGTTATCCCTGACGCTGCTTGTGCCGGACGTTGTCGCAGATGACCATGACGCGGCCATGACGACGGATCACCCTGCACTTGTCGCAGATCTTCTTGACGCTGGGCTTGACCTTCACCGGGATCTCTCCTTGTTATGCACTGCCAAGATATGCATTGCCACCGGTCACTTGTACCGGTAGACGATGCGACCCCGAGTGAGGTCGTACGGCGAGAGCTCCACCACGACGCGGTCATCAGGGAGGATACGGATGTAGTGCATCCGCATCTTGCCGCTGATGTGGGCGAGGACCTTGTGACCATTGTCGAGCTCCACCCGAAACATCGCGTTGGGTAGTGACTCGACGATGGTGCCCTCGAGTTCGATGGCACCGTCTTTTTTGGCCATGGCCTCTTTCCGTCGCGTCCTTCGTCGCTCGCACCGCACGCTCGACTCGGCGAGCCGAATGGGTTCGTACGTTGCGATGGATGGCTCGGGCAGTCTCGCCCGAAGCCAGCGCCCTAGCCTAGGGCACCGAGGTCGTCCAGGAGAAATCGGGTCCCGCTTTTCCGATAGTCGGACGATAGTGGCGAGGTCTCACGCCGGGGCCGGGCGCACATCCTCCTCCAGGGCGGTGAGCACCCAGGGACCCTCCTCGGTGATCGCCACGGTGTGCTCCCAGTGCGCGGCGTACTGGCCATCGTCGGTGACCACGGTCCACTCATCATCCAGGGTGTGGACCGAGGGTGGCCCCAGGGTCAACATCGGCTCGACGGCGAGGGCCATTCCCGGCACGAGACGGGGACCCTTGCCCGGGCGGCCGTAGTTGGGCACCGGCGGCTCCATGTGCATCGCCGATCCGATGCCGTGGCCGACGTATTCCTCGACGATGCCCAGGGTGCGTCCGTTCTCCGCCGCCGACTCGACGAAGGACTGCACGGCGTGCCCGATATCGGACAACCGGGCGCCCGGACGAGCTGCGGCCAATCCCGCCCACAGCGAGCCGCGGGTGACGTCGCTCAACTCCGCAGCGGCGGGAGACACTGCGCCGATCGGAATGGTGATCGCGGCATCTCCATGCCAGCCCTCCACGATCGCCCCGCAGTCAACCGACAGCAGATCACCGTCGACGAGGCGACGCTGGCCGGGGATGCCGTGGACGACCTCCTCGGACACCGAGGTGCAGATATGCGCGGGGAATCCGTAGTAGCCGAGGAACGAGGGCTCGGCGCCCTCATCGTGGATTGAATCCGCCGCGCATTCGTCGAGTTCAGCTGTGGTGACCCCTGGTGTCGCGATCTGGGCAACCCGCTGCAGCGTGCGCGCCACGACCAAGCCTGCAGCCCGCATGGCCTGGATTTCCCCGACAGACTTGATCTCGATCTTGCGACGCGAGGAGAACATCAGCGCGTGATCGACGACGAGGAGCGGATCAGTCGGCGAGGGCCGCGAGAATGCGGCGCGTGACGTCGGCGATCTCACCGAGCCCATCGACGCGGACCAGGATGTTGCGGCCCGCGTAGACGGCGGTGAGGGGTGCGGTCTGCTCGGCATAGACCTCGAGGCGTCGACGGATCACCTCGGCGGTGTCATCGGCACGGCCCTGCTCCTGCGCCCGCTTGAGCAACCGCTCTACGACCTCATCGGTGTCGACGGTCAACTCGATCACCCGGTCGAGGGACTGGGAGGCAGAGGCCAGCATCATGTCGAGCTCGTTGACCTGCTCCAGGGTGCGCGGGTATCCGTCGAGCAGGAATCCGGGATGGCAGTCCGGCTGCGTGATGCGGTCGCGCACCATGCCGTTGGTCACCGAGTCGGGAACGTACTCCCCCGCATCCATGTAGCGCTTGGCCTCGAGGCCGAGTTCGGTGCCTTCGCCCACGTTCGCTCGGAACAGGTCCCCGGTGGACACATGGGGAACGCCCATAGTGGTCGCGATGACAGTGGCCTGGGTCCCCTTACCCGCCCCCGGCGGGCCCATGATGACCATTCTCATCAGCGGAGGAACCCTTCGTAGTTGCGCTGCTGCAACTGGGAATCGATCTGCTTGACCGTGTCGAGACCGACGCCCACCATGATGAGCAGGCTGATGCCGCCGAAGACGAACTGATCGCCGATGCCGATCCAGTTGAAGGCAAAGACCGGCATGACCGCGATAGCACCGAGATAGAGCGAGCCGGGCGCCGTGAGTCGATCGAGAACGTACTTGAGGTATTCCGCGGTCGGCCGGCCCGCGCGAATACCCGGGATGAACCCGCCGTACTTCTTCATGTTGTCTGCGACATCGACCGGGTTGAAGGTGATGGAGACGTAGAAGTAGGTGAAGAACACCGTGAGCAGGAAGAACGTCGCGAGATAGACCGTGGTGTTGCCGGTGGAGAAGTTGGTGGCGATCCACTGCGCCCAGTCCGCCTGGCTGCCGGTCAACTGCACGATGAGGGTCGGCAGGAACAGGATGGACGAGGCGAAGATGACCGGGATGACACCGGCCATGTTGACCTTGAGCGGGATATACGTCGAGGACCCGCCATACATCTTCCGGCCCACCATGCGCTTGGCGTACTGCACCGGGATGCGCCGCTGGCCCTGCTCGACGAACACCACCAGCGAGAGCACGACCAGCGCGACGGCGAGGGTGAGGATGAAGATGAAGGTGCCGCGGCTGCCATAGACGCTCGCGAACTGCGCGGGAATCGTCGCGATGATCGAGGTGAAGATCAGCAGGGACATGCCGTTGCCGACACCCCGCTCGGTGATCAGTTCGCCGAGCCACATGATGACGGCGGTGCCGGCGGTCATCACGATCACCATGACCAGGATCAAGAAGACGTTCTGGTTCGGGATCAACTGCTCATTGCAGCCGGTGAACAACTGCCCCGGGGTCCGGGCCAGCGACAGGATCGCCGTGGACTGCAGGATCGCCAGGCCGATAGTGAGGTAGCGGGTGTACTGCGTGATCTTCGCCTGCCCGGACTGGCCTTCCTTCTTCAGCAGTTCCAGGCGAGGAATGACCACGGTGAGCAACTGGATGATGATGCTCGCCGTGATGTAGGGCATGATGCCCAGCGCGAAGACCGAGAGCTGCAGCAGCGCGCCACCACTGAACAGGTTGATGACGGCATAGACGGAGTTGTCCTGAACGGTGTCGATGCACCGCTGGATGGCGGAGTAGTCCACACCGGGGGTAGGCACGAAGGATCCGAGCCGGAAGATGGTGATCATCCCCAGCACGAACAGCAGCTTCTTTCGCAGGTCCGGAGTCCGGAACGCTGCGATGAAAGCGCTCAGATGCACGCCTACCTCCTGGAGCAACGACAGGACCGCTGCTCGGCTGTTGTCGGTGAACGGACCGGGGTGCCGATCAGATCACTCGCTGGACTCCCGGCAGCCTAACCTAGGCACCGGATCGAGCGGTCAGACCGTCTCGACGGTTCCGCCCGCTGCGGTGATCTTGGTGCGGGCTGCCTCCGAGAAGGCGTGGGCCTCGACCTGCACGGCCACGGCGATCTCACCCTGTCCGAGGACCTTGACCGGCTCGCCCTTGCGGACGGCGCCCTTCTCGACCAGATCGGCCACACCGACCTCGCCGCCCTCGGGGAACAGCTTTGCGAGGGTCGCCACATTGACCACCTGGTAGGTGGTCTTGTTCGGGTTCTTGAAGCCCTTCAGCTTGGGCAGCCGCATGTGGAGGGGCATCTGGCCACCCTCGAACCTGGCCGGAACCTGGTAGCGGGCCTTCGTGCCCTTCGTGCCGCGACCGGAGGTCTTGCCCTTGCTGGCCTCGCCGCGACCCTTGCGGGTCTTCGGGGTGTGGGCGCCCGGTGCCGGGCGCAGATGATGGACCTTCAGTGGCATGTCAGTCGACCTCCTCGACGGTGACGAGATGCGACACGGTGGCGATCATGCCCCGGATCTCGGGACGATCTTCCTTCACCACGGTGTCGCCGATGCGCTTGAGGCCGAGGGACCGCAGGGTGTCTCGCTGGCCCTGGGTGCCCCCGATCCGGGACTTCTTCTGGGTCACCTGCAGGCGGACGCTCATGACTCACCTCCGGCACGGGCGCGCAGCAGGGCTGCGGGAGCAACATCCTCCAGCGGCAGGCCGCGGCGAGCAGCGACCTGCTCGGGCCGCTCGAGCTGCTTGAGGGCAGCCACCGTGGCGTGGACGATGTTGATCGCGTTGTCCGAACCGAGCGACTTGCTCAGCACGTCGTGGATGCCCGCGCACTCCAGCACCGCGCGCACCGGGCCACCGGCGATAACGCCGGTACCGGGTGAGGCCGGACGCAGTAGCACCACGCCGGCAGCGTCTTCGCCGGTCACCGGATGGGGGATGGTGCCCTGGATCCGGGGAACCTTGAAGAAGTGCTTCTTGGCCTCCTCGACACCCTTGGCGATCGCCGCGGGCACCTCCTTGGCCTTGCCGTAGCCGACGCCGACCTGACCGTCGCCATCGCCCACCACGACCAGCGCGGTGAAGCTGAAGCGACGACCGCCCTTGACGACCTTGGCGACACGGTTGATGGTGACCACGCGCTCGAGGAAGGCGCTCTTCTCCTCGCGCGGTCCGCGGTCGCGGCGCTCCCGGCGGTCAGATCCGCCAGAGCCCCGGCGCTGCGTTCCCTGCGCTCCCTGGGTTGCGTTCACTGGGTGGTCCCACCTTTCCTCGACACGATCTGCGTGCCCTGTGCGTGCTCGGTCATGTCAGAACTCCAACCCACCCTCGCGGGCGCCCTCGGCCAGTGCCGCGATGCGACCGTGATAGGTGTTCCCCCCACGATCGAACACCACGGTGGCGACCCCGGCGGCCTTCGCGCGCTCGGCCACGAGCTGGCCGACCTTTCGCGACTGCGCGGTCTTGTCGGCGGACATCGCGCGGATGTCGCCCTCCATCGACGTCGCCGACGCCAGCGTGCGGCCCGCGGAGTCGTCGATCACCTGTGCCACAACGTGGCGAGCCGAGCGAGTCACGACCAAGCGCGGGCGGGCTGTGGTGCCCGCCACCTTCTTGCGGACCCGCAGGTGCCGGCGCGCACGAGCGGTCGTCCGGGGATTGCCCGAACCGATCTTGGGTGCGAATGCGGTCATCACTTACCCGCCTTTCCGGCCTTGCGGCGAATGACTTCGCCTTCGTAGCGCACGCCCTTGCCCTTGTAGGGGTCGATCTTGCGCAGCTTGCGGATCTTGGCGGCGGTCTCACCGACCACCTGCTTGTCGATGCCGGACACCTTGAACTTCGTCGGTGTCTCGACGGTGAAGCTCACACCCTCGGGAGCCTTGACTAGGACCGGGTGGCTGTAGCCCAGCGCGAATTCCAAGTCGGTGCCCTTCGCGGTGACGCGGTAGCCCGTGCCGACGATCTCCATCGACTTCTCATAGCCCTCGCTGACGCCGATGACCATGTTGGCCAGCAGCGAGCGGGTGAGACCGTGCAGAGCCCGAGACTCCCGCTCGTCGTCAGGACGGCTCACGAGCACCGATCCGTCCTCGACGGCGGCGGTGATCGGCTCAGCCATGGTGAGGGACAGTGTTCCCTTCGGCCCCTTGACCGTCACCGACGCACCGTCGATGGTGACGTCGACACCGGAGGGAACGGGGATCGGCAAACGTCCGATACGCGACATCGTGGCCTCCTCCCCTACCAGACGTAGGCGAGGACTTCCCCGCCTACGCCCTGCTTGGCGGCCTGACGATCGGTCAGCAGGCCGGATGAGGTGGACAGGATGGCAACGCCGAGGCCGCCGAGCACCCGCGGAAGTGCGGTGCTCTTGGCATAGACGCGCAGACCGGGCTTGGAGACGCGGCGCAGTCCGGCGATGGAGCGCTCACGGCTCGGACCGAACTTCAACTCGAGGACGAGATTCTTACCGACCTCGGCTTCCTCGACATGGGAGCCGGAGATGTAGCCCTCTTGCTGGAGGATGTCGGCGATCCCAGCCTTGAGCTTGGAATACGGCATCGACACCGTGTCGTGATACGCGGAGTTCGCGTTGCGCAGACGCGTCAGCATGTCTGCGATCGGATCGGTCATCGTCATGGCCATCGGGCCCTTCTCATCGTGGTTTCGCGCGGCTCATCGCCTGCGGACCTTCGATGTCGTGTGGTCTTCTTCGGTCGGGTGGTCGTGGGTGGTGCAGGGATGCTGCGGTCTACCAGCTGCTCTTCGTCACACCGGGAAGCTCGCCCGCATGGGCCATCTCCCGGAAGCAGATCCGGCACAGACCGAACTTGCGGTAGACCGAGTGGGGTCGGCCGCATCGGGTGCACCGGGTGTAGGCGCGCACGGCGAACTTCGGCTTGCCCTGCTGCTTGTTGATCAGCGCCTTCTTCGCCATATCACTTCTCCTTGAAGGGGAATCCGAGCAGACGCAGCAGCGCCCGCCCCTCGTCATCGTTGTCGGCGGTCGTGACCACGGTGATATCCATGCCGCGGACGCGGTCGATCGCGTCCTGATCGATCTCGTGGAACATCGACTGCTCGTTGAGGCCGAAGGTGTAGTTACCCCGGCTGTCGAACTGGCGCGGCGACAACCCACGGAAGTCGCGGATACGCGGCAGTGCGATCGACAGCAGGCGGTCGAGGAACTCCCACATGCGGTCCCCGCGCAGTGTCACGTGGGCGCCGATCGGCATGCCTTCACGTAGCTTGAACTGCGCGATGGACTTGCGGGCTCGAGTGACAACCGGCTTCTGGCCGGTGATCTCGGTGAGGTCGCGAATGGCACCCTCGATGAGCTTGGAGTCGCGCGCTGCCTCGCCCACTCCCATGTTGACGACGACCTTGGCGACGGTCGGCACCTGCATGATGTTGGCGTAGCCGAACTGCTCGCGCAGTTCCGGGATGATCTGGTCGCGGTACTTGGTCCGCAATCGCGGTCCGGTCCGTTCGATGGTCGAGTTCGACATCTGCTCTACAGCTCCTTCCCGGTCCGCTTGGAGATCCGGACGTTCCGCACGACCTCGTAGGTCGAGCCGTCCGGGCGACGCTTCTCGGCCTTCTCCTTGCGGTAGCCGATGCGTGTGGGGCGGTCATCCTCCGGATCGATCACCATCACGTTGGAGATGTGGATCGGAGCCTCCATCGTGATGATCCCGCCGGTCTTGGAACCGCGAGTGTTCTGGCCGACCTTGGCGTGCCGCTTCACGCGGTTCACACCCTCGACGATCACCCTTTCGGTATCGGGGTAGACATCGATGACCTTGCCCACCATCCCGCGGTCCTTGCCGGAGATGACCTGGACGCGGTCACCCTTCTTCACGAACATCTTGGACATGTCAGAGCACCTCCGGTGCCAGCGAGATGATCTTCATGAACTTCTTCTCACGCAGTTCCCGGCCGACGGGGCCGAAGATGCGGGTGCCGCGTGGCTCCCCGTCACCCTTGAGGATCACCGCTGCGTTCTCGTCGAAGCGGATATAGGAGCCATCCGGCCGGCGACGCTCCTTGCGGGTGCGCACGATGACGGCCTTGACGACCTCGCCCTTCTTCACACCACCACCGGGGATGGCGTCCTTGACGGTGGCGACGATGACATCGCCCACGCCGGCATAGCGACGCCCCGAGCCACCGAGCACCCGGATGCACAGCAATTCCTTGGCTCCGGTGTTGTCGGCGACTCTCAGTCGCGACTCCTGCTGAATCACGTTCTCTGCTCCGATTCCTTGACGGGTCCCGCAGGCCTACTTGGCCTTCTCCAGGATCTCCACGACTCGCCAGCGCTTGGTCGCTGACAACGGACGGGTCTCCATGAGCAGCACGCGGTCCCCGATCCCGCATGCATTGGCCTCGTCGTGTGCATTCAACTTGCTCGTGCGGCGCACGACCTTGCCGTACAGGGGGTGCTTGAAGCGATCCTCGACAGCGACGACGACGGTCTTGTCCATCTTGTCGCTGACGACGTATCCCTCGCGCTCCTTGCGGTTGTTCCGCTCGTCCACGTTCGCGCTCTTCTCCGTCATCTCGCTCATGCCGCACCACCGACGGTCTCGATGGGCGTGATCCCGAGCTCGCGCTCGCGCATCACCGTGTAGATCCGGGCGATGTCCTTGCGCACGGCGCGTAGTCGGCCGTGATTCTCCAACTGGCCCGTCGCACCCTGGAAGCGGAGGTTGAACAGCTCCTCCTTCGCCTCACGGAGCTTCGTGGTCAGCTCTTCCTCGGACAGGCCGCGGAATTCCTGTGACGATGTGCCGGCAGCCATCAGTCCTCCCTCGTCTCATCGCGACGCACGATGCGGCAGCGCATGGGCAGTTTGTGCATGGCCCGGGTGAGCGCGTCGATCGCGGTGCGCTCGTTGGGATAGTCCAGCTCGAACATCACCCGACCGGGCTTGACGTTCGCCACCCACCACTCGGGTGAACCCTTGCCCGAACCCATGCGGGTTTCGGCCGGCTTCTTGGTCAGCGGTCGGTCGGGGTAGATGTTGATCCACACCTTGCCACCGCGCCGGATATGACGGGTGATGGCGATACGGGCGGACTCGATCTGACGGTTGGTGACATAGGCCGGCTCGAGCGCCTGCAGGCCGTAGGTGCCGAAGGTCACCTCCGTGCCGCCCTTGGCCACACCACTGCGCTTGGGGTGGTGCTGCTTGCGGTGCTTGACCCTGCGGGGAATCAACATGGTGATCAGGCCTCGCTCTCGGTGCTCGGTACCTCTGTTGCGGCCGGTGCCTCTGTTGCAGCCGGTGCCTCGCTAGGTGCGGCTGCCTCAGCCGCCACAGCGACGGTCTCCACAGCCTCGGACTCCTCGCGGCGAGAACCCCGACGCGGACGCTCCGGACGCTGGCGCTGACCGAGGCGAGCAGCCGCGGCAGCGGCCTCACGCTCGGCGCGCGTGGTCGGTGCATCACCCTTGTAGATCCACACCTTCACGCCGATGCGGCCGAAGGTGGTGCGGGCCTCGTAGAAGCCGTAGTCGATGTCGGCGCGCAGGGTGTGCAGCGGTACCCGACCCTCGCGGTAGAACTCGGTGCGGCTCATCTCTGCGCCACCGAGACGTCCGGATACCTGGACGCGGATGCCCTTCGCGCCCGCCTTCATCGTCGACTGCATCGCCTTGCGCATCGCGCGACGGAAGGACACGCGGCTGGACAGCTGCTCCGCGACACCCTGGGCCACGAGCTGAGCATCGATCTCGGGGTTCTTGACCTCGAGGATGTTCAGCTGAACCTGCTTGCCGGTGAGCTTCTCCAGCTCGCTGCGGATGCGATCCGCCTCCGCGCCACGACGACCGATGACGATGCCCGGTCGGGCCGTGTGGATGTCGACGCGCACACGCTCGCGAGTGCGCTCGATCTCGACCTTCGAGATACCCGCGCGCTCCATGCCCTCGGTGAGCAGCTTGCGAATCGCGACGTCTTCCTTGACGTAGTCGCGATACGACTGCCCGGGCTTGGTGCTGTCAGCGAACCAGCGCGATGAGAAATCGGTGGTGATGCCGAGGCGAAAGCCGTTCGGATTGATTTTCTGACCCATGGATCAGCCCTTCCTCGTGCCGGTCTCGGCCATGTCCTCGGCAGGCTCCACGATCACCGTGATGTGGCTCGTGCGCTTATTGATGCGGTAAGCGCGCCCCTGCGCCCGCGGCTGGAACCTCTTCATGGTGGGACCCTCGTCGACGAAGGCCCTGGTGACGACCAGGCTGCGGGGGTCGAGATTGAGATTGTTCGTCGCGTTGGCGATGGCGCTGTCGAGCACCTTGCCCACGGGCTCGCTGGCCGCCTGTGGTGCGAAACGCAGCACAGCCTGAGCCTCCGCGGCCGGCAGACCCCTGATGAGGTCGACCACCCGGCGCGCCTTCATGGGCGTGACACGGACGAACCGCGCTGATGCCCTGGCTTCCATCGCTCTCCCCTTGCTCTTTGCGTCCTATCGGACGATGCTCTCTGCGTCCTGTTAGGACGATGCTCTTTGCGTCCTTGTCGGACTGTGGTGCTCTTCTCTGGTTCTTCTGGTCGTGCGTCCTGCTTCGTCGTGCTCGGGCCGATGCCGCTCGATCAGCGGCGCTTGGCCTTGCGGTCTTCCTTGACGTGTCCCTTGAAGGTTCGCGTCGGTGCGAATTCGCCGAGCTTGTGGCCGACCATCTGCTCGGTGATGAACACCGGCACATGCTTGCGGCCGTCGTGCACGGCGATGGTGTGCCCCAGCATCGCGGGCACGATCATCGAACGCCGCGACCAGGTCTTGATGACCTGATTGCTCTTGGCCTCGTTCGCCGCCTCGACCTTCTTCAACAGATGGTCGTCGACGAACGGGCCCTTCTTCAGACTCCTCGGCACGGTCGGCTCTCCTAGCGCTTCTTGCCGGTCTTGCGGCGACGGACGATGAACTTGTCGCTGGCCTTCTTGGCCTTGCGAGTGCGACCCTCGGGCTTGCCTGCCGGGTTGACCGGGTGGCGGCCACCGGAGGTCTTGCCCTCACCACCACCGTGGGGGTGATCCACCGGGTTCATGGCGACACCGCGCACCGTGGGGCGACGGCCCTTCCAGCGCATGCGGCCGGCCTTGCCCCAGTTGATGTTGCTCTGCTCGGCATTGCCGACCTCGCCGACCGTCGCGCGTGAGCGCAGGTCGACATTGCGGATCTCACCGGAAGGCATGCGCAACTGGGCGTACGGGCCATCCTTGGCGACCAACTGCACGCTGGCTCCAGCGGAACGGGCAATCTTCGCCCCTCCCCCGGGACGCAGCTCCACCGCGTGGATGACGGTACCGACGGGGATGTTGCGCAGCGGCAGGTTGTTGCCAGGCTTGATGTCGGCCGACGGGCCGGTCTCGATCCGATCGCCCTGCTTGAGCAGACGCGGGGCGAGGATGTAGCGCTTCTCGCCATCGGCGAAGTGCAGTAGGGCGATGCGCGCCGTGCGGTTCGGGTCGTACTCGATGTGAGCGACCTTGGCCGGCACGCCGTCCTTGTCGGCGCGGCGGAAGTCGATCACGCGGTAGGCGCGCTTGTGGCCGCCACCCTGGTGCCGGGTCGTGATGCGACCGGAGTTATTGCGGCCACCCTTCTTCGGCAGGGGGCGAAGCAGGGACTTCTCGGGCTCCGAACGGGTCACCTCGACGAAGTCGGCCACGCTCGACCCACGCCGTCCCGGCGTCGTCGGCTTGTACTTGCGGATTGCCATGTCTTCTCGTCCTGTCGTCTCGTCCGGGCCTAGCTGACCGGTCCACCGAAGATGTCGATGCGATCACCCTGGGCGACCGACACGATGGCGCGCTTGGTTGCCGCGCGACGGCCGAAGCCGCGGCGGGTGCGCATGCGCTTGCCCTCGCGATTGGCGGTGTTGACGGCGACCACCTTCACGCCGAACACCTCCTCGACTGCGATCTTGATCTGGGTCTTGTTGGCGTGCGGGGCGACGAGGAAGGTGTACTTGTTCTCGTCGAGCAGGCCGTAGCTCTTCTCCGAGATGACCGGAGCGAGCAGGATGTCGCGGGGATCGGCGATCTTCATGCCGACACCTCCTCTTCGTTCTCAGCAGCCACGTCAGCGCTCACAGCCTCCGACTCGGTCGCGACCGCCTTCGCACCGCGGCCGCGGGTCGGGCCCGACACGAACTCAGCGAGGGCAGCCTCGGTGAAGACCACGTCATCGCTCACGAGGACGTCGTAGGTGTTGAGCTGATCGGGGGCCACGACGTGCACGTTGACCAGATTGCGAGCGCTGAGCCAGGTGACGACATCGTCGCGAGTCGCCACGAGAAGGAGGTGGGGACGCTCGGAGACCGACGCAAGCACTGCGGCCGCCGCCTTCGTCGATGGCGAGTTACCCTCGACGACGGCGCTGATGACGTGCACGCGATCCTCGCGGGCCCGATCCGACAGCGCACCGCGCAGCGCGGCAGCCTTCATCTTCTTCGGGGTCCGCTGGTCGTAGCTGCGTGGCGTCGGGCCGTGGACGGTGCCGCCGCCGGCGAAGTGGGGTGCACGGATGGAACCCTGACGCGCCCGACCGGTGCCCTTCTGCTTGTACGGCTTGCGGCCACCACCGCGGATCTCACCGCGGGTCTTTGTGTCGTGGGTGCCCTGTCGAGCCGCAGCAAGCTGCGCGACGACGACCTGGTGGATGAGAGGCACGTTGACCTGCACGTCGAAGATCTCCGCGGGGAGTTCGACCGAGCCGGACGTGGCGCCGTCGGGAGTGATGATGTTCAGGGTGGTCATGCCTTCACCGCCTCAGCCTTGCTGGTGGAGCGGACCAGGATCAGTCCGCCCTTGGGGCCGGGGACAGCGCCCTTGACGAGGATGAGGCCGCGCTCGGCATCGACCGAGTGGACCGTCAATCCCTGCACGGTCTGACGCTCGTTGCCCATGCGTCCCGCCATCCGCAGGCCCTTGAAGACGCGCGACGGGGTGCTGGCGCCGCCGATCGAACCGGGCTTGCGGTGATTGCGGTGCGCACCGTGCGAGGCGCCCACACCGGAGAAGCCATGGCGCTTCATCGTGCCGGCGAAGCCCTTGCCCTTCGTGGTGCCGGTCACGTCGATGACGTCGCCGGCCGCGAATGCATCCGCGCCGATCTCCTGACCGATGGTGTACTCCGAGGCGTCATCGGTGCGCAGTTCGACGATGTGGCGGCGGGGGGTGACCCCGGCCTTGCCGAAGTGACCAGCCTGCGGCTTGGTCACCTTGCGCGGGTCGATGGCTCCGAAGCCGAGCTGCACCGCGGAGTATCCGTCGGAGTCCGGCGTACGCACCTGCGTCACGACGCAGGGGCCCGCCTTGATGACGGTCACGGGGATGACGCGGTTGTCGTCGTCCCATACCTGGGTCATGCCGAGCTTCTCGCCCAGCACTCCCTTCACTGTCCTACCCATGATCGGTCGCGTCCCTTAGAGCTTGATCTCGATGTCGACACCGGCCGGCAGATCGAGCCGCATGAGCGAATCGACCGTCTTGGGTGTCGGGTCCAGGATGTCGATGAGGCGCTTGTGTGTGCGCATCTCGAAGTGCTCGCGGCTGTCCTTGTACTTGTGTGGCGAGCGAATGACGCAGTAGACGTTCTTCTCCGTCGGCAGCGGAATCGGGCCCGCGACCTGCGCACCTGTGCGAGTCACCGTGTCGACGATCTTGCGCGCCGACGTGTCGATGATCTCGTGGTCATAGGCCTTGAGCCTGATCCGGATCTTCTGTCCTGCCATGGGCTGCTGTCCTTCTCGCTGGTGGTGCTCGCCGGTGGTTCTCGATGATGGTGCGGGTGGTGCTCAGTCGTGCGTGCCGTGGTGGCCACAGTCCGTCCGTGGGTGGGTGCCGAGTGGACACCCACCCACGATCGGGACTACTTGATGATCTTCGTGACGCGACCGGCACCGACGGTGCGGCCACCCTCGCGGATCGCGAAGCGGAGACCTTCCTCCATGGCGATGGGCTGGATGAGCTCCACGCGCATGTCGGTGTTGTCTCCGGGCATGACCATGTCCTTGCCGTCGGGCAGGTGCACGACGCCGGTGACATCCGTGGTCCGGAAGTAGAACTGCGGACGGTAGTTGTCGAAGAACGGGGTGTGCCGGCCGCCCTCATCCTTGCTGAGGATGTAGACCGCAGCCTCGAACTCGGTGTGCGGGGTGATCGAGCCGGGCTTGCACACGACCTGGCCGCGCTCCACATCGTCACGCTTGGTGCCGCGCAGGAGCAGGCCGACGTTCTCACCCGCCTGGCCCTCGTCGAGGAGCTTGCGGAACATCTCGACGCCGGTGACGGTGGTGGTGGTCGACTCGGGGCGAATGCCGACGATCTCGACCTCCTCGTTCACCTTGACGATGCCGCGCTCGATACGACCGGTGACGACGGTGCCGCGACCGGTGA